>NZ_NHSN01000014.1 GCF_016653405.1 Halorhodospira halophila | reverse complement strand
TCTCAATACTGCCCACATTCACCGCCCCCACCGGGACCACCGCCACCGGCCCCACCGCCGTCTCCCAGAGCGTCACATGCCGCTCATTGCGCAGGAACAGCCCGCGGATGGCGCGCACCGCACAGGGGGCAACCGTCAGCAGGCGCCCCGGCACATGCCGCTCGGCACACAGACGCCCGGCCAGCGGCGCATGAAAGCGGTGATAATCCCGCGGCGACAGATAAATCGTCACGAACGCCCCATCGCGCAGCGGTGTGGCATCCAGCCCACCAAGCAGCGTACTCAGGGGGTACTCGATCCCCTTGGCCTGGATCAGCTGCTCGCCGCGCAGATGCCCCACCGCGCTCACCGTCCCGTCGCAGGGGCTGACCAGCGCCTGCGGATCCTCGGGCAGCGGCCGCGCCCCCGGGCGCAGCGCCCGGGTGAAGAGGGCATTGAAGGTGGGGTAGGCACACGGGTCGGCGTGCTCGGCCTCGCTCAGATCCAGCCCGTAGCGCTGGACCAGGAAGCGATTCAGGCGGTTCTTCAGCCAGGGGCGCGGGGAGCGCGCCACATGCCAGGTCACCCGGGAGAGCAGCCGCGTGGGCAGCAACCGGTGCCCGAAGGCGCGGACCCGGTCGGCAAGATGGGCGGCGGGCTCGGCGCTCATTCGCGGACCCGCTCGCGGACGCTCTCTAGCAGGTTGCGCAGGAAACCGCCGCGTTCGCGCTCCATCAGCCGGAACAGATCCCGAGCGATCAGCTCCGGGTGGTGCGGGGGCATCAGCAGCGCCACCAGCTTGCCGCGGGGGTTGATCACCAGCAGCGCTCCCTCCGGCTGGATGTGGAAGCCGTCGTCCACGTTGCCGCCGTTGGGCGCCATGTAGCGCACCCCGACGCTGCCGGCAAGCTCGCGGACCCGCGCCACCGGTCCACTGATGCCGTGGAACGCGGCCGGATAGCGGCCCACGTAGTCGGCCAGCTCGTCCGGGCCGTCATCGGGATTGACGCTGACCAGCGCCACCTGCAGCCGCGCGCTCATCCGCGTGTGCGCCAGCTGCTCGCGGGCGCTGTGCAGCAGCGCCAGGTTCTCCCAGGTGGTCGGGGATTCGGTGTGCCCGAAGGTCAGCACCGTCCACTTGCCGTGGAGGTCGGTGGACGAAAAGCGCTTCCCGTCCTGGTCTTCGAGCACGAAATCGGCGATGGGCCGGCCATCCTCCAGGTAGGTGCCCTGGATGTCCGGCACCCCCGGATCCGGGCGCAGGGCGGTGGCGGCGAGGCCGACGCCGATCACCGCCGCCAGCACCGAGAGGACGGCCAGCAGGGCCCCGAGCAGGGGCCGGGTGGTTCGTTGCGGACGGTTTGCCGGCATGGGCGCTCCCGGATCCAAAATCGCAAGCCGTTCCAGCGCGCGACAGCGCGTGCATCGATCGCTGGGCAGTGGCACCGTAACCGGCCATCATAACCGAAGCGCAAACGCCAAGGGAGGAACACCGTGGAGCCCATCGACCACGCCCCGGAGGGTCTCGAGACCCTGCGCGACATCGTCCGCTACGCCGCCAGCCGCTTCAACGAGGCCGGGCTGGTCTACGGCCACGGCACCGACAACGCCATCGACGAGGCCGCTGCGCTGGCCCTGCACGCGCTGCACCTCCCGGCGGACCTGCCCGACCTCTACTGGGGCGCGCGCCTGACCCGCGGCGAGCGCGAGGCGGTCATGGCCCGGGTGCGTCGGCGTATCCAGGAGCGCCTGCCGCTGCCCTACATCACCCACGAGACCTTCTTTGCCGGATTGCCGTTCTACATCGACCAGCGCGTGCTGGTGCCCCGCTCGCCGATTGCCGAACTCGTCGAGCGCGGCTTTCAGCCCTGGCTGGATCCGGACGCCGTCGAGCGCGTGCTGGAGATCGGCACCGGCTCCGGGTGCATCGCCGTCGCCTGCGCCTACGCCTTCCCCGGCGCCGCCATCGACGCCACCGACATCGACGCCGACGCCCTCGAGGTGGCCGCGGTCAACGTCCACCGCCACGACCTGGACGAGCGCGTCGCCCTGATCCAGTCCGACGTCTACGAAGGCCTGCCGCAGCAGCGTTACCAGCTCATCGTCACCAACCCCCCCTACGTGGATGCCCCGGCCATGGCCGCGCTGCCAGCCGAATACCGCCACGAGCCGCACCACGCCCTGGCCGCCGGCGAGGACGGCCTCGACGTGGTTCGCCGCATCCTCAGCGGTGCCCCGGATCGGCTCACCGAAGACGGCCTGCTGGTGGTCGAGGTGGGCGACTCCGAGGAAGCCGTGGCCGAGGCCTTCGGCCACCTGCCGCTGACCTGGGTGGAGCTCGAGCGCGGCGGCTTCGGTGTCTTCCTGATCAACGCCACGCAGTTGCGCGAGGCCCGGGACGCGGGTGCGCTATAGTCGAGGAGGTCCGACAACGGAACCACGGTTTCGGAGCGACGATCCGGGCGGCGGCAGCCCGGCAGGGGAGGAAAGATGCAGGGCAGACAGGTCTGGCGATGGCTGATTCCGGTGGCGCTGCTGGCGCTGGGCTTGTCCGGCTGCGGCGTCAACCCGGTCACCGGTGAGCGGGAGTTCCGGCTGATCTCCGAGAGCGAGGAGATCGCCATGGGCGAGCAGCACTACGAGCCCACCCTCCAGAGCATGGGCGGTCGCTACAACGCCGACTCGGAGCTGGTCGCCTACGTCGACGAGGTCGGCCAGCGCGTCGCCGCCGAGAGCCACCGCCCCGGGTTGCCCTATGAGTTTGTCGTCCTCAACGACGGCACCCCCAACGCCTGGGCCCTGCCCGGCGGCAAGATCGCCATCAACCGCGGCCTGCTTACCGAAATGGAGAATGAAGCCGAGCTGGCCGCCGTGCTTGGCCACGAGATCGTCCATTCCGCCGCCCGTCACGGTGCCCAGCGCGTCGAGCGCGGCATGATCATGCAGGCCGGCGTCGCCGCCGTCGGCCTGGCTACCCAGGACCACGATTTCTCCGGACTGCTGGTCGCCGGGGCCAGCGTCGGCGTGGGGCTGATCAGCCAGCGCTACTCCCGCGAGGCCGAGCTCGAGGCGGATTACTACGGCACCCGCTACATGGCCAAGGCCGGCTACGACCCCGAGGCCGCCGTCACCCTGCAGGAGAAGTTCGTGCGCCTGGCCGGCGACCGGGAGCCCTCCTGGCTTGAGGGGCTCTTTGCCAGCCATCCGCCGTCCCGGGAGCGCGTCCAGGCCAACCGCGAGACCGCTCGCGTCCTGCGCGAGGAACTCGGCGGCGAGGACTGGACCCTGGGCGGGGAGCGCTACGCCCGGCACATCCGCGTGCTCGAGGAGAACAGCGAGGCCTACGCCCGGCACGACGAGGCGCAGCAGGCCCTGCGTGCCAAAGAGCCCCGCCGGGCCCTGGAGCTGGCCGACGCCGCCATCGACGCCTATCCCGAAGAGGCCGCCTTCCACGCCGTGCGCGGCCAGGCCCTGGCCCGTCTCGGCGAGAAGGACCAGGCCATCACCGCCTTCGACGCCGCCATCGAGCGCAACGACGGCTATTTCAGCTACCACCTCGACCGCGGCCTGCTGCACCGGGTCCGCGGCGACGACGAGCGCGCCCGCGAGGATCTGGTCCGCTCGGCCCGCCTGCTGCCCACCGCACCGGCCCACCTGGCGCTTGGAGAGATGGCCGAGGCCGACGGCGCCCGCGACGCCGCCATCGCCAACTACGAGAAGGCGGCCAGCGCCGAAGGCTTCTACGGCGAGCGCGCCCGAGAGGCCCTCAGCCGCCTACAGGACGGCTGAGCCGGCCGCCGGGGCAGGGCAGCGGGATCTTAGATCTCGAACTCGTCGATCCCGCCGCGCACCTCGTTAAGCAGGAACAGGATGTTCTCCTTGATCTCGTCCTGCGCATCACGGTAGGCGTTCATCGCCTGCGTATCGTCGTCGGCGCCGGCCTGCGCCGGGTCGTTGGTCGGCCAGTGGCGGTGTTCCACACCCTTGGGCAGCTCCGGGCAGGCCTCCTGCGCCTCCTCGGAGAGGGTGATCAACATGTCCACCTGCTCAAGCACCGCCGGGTCCAGCGCCTTCGGCGCCTTGGACGAGATGTCCGTCCAGTCCTCGCTCATCACCTTGGCCGCCCGCGGGTCGAGCTCCTGCGCCGGCGCGATCCCCGCCGAGCAGGGCTCGATCAGATGGCCGGCGAGGTTCTCGGCAAAGCCCTCGGCCATCTGCGAGCGGCAGGCGTTGCTGTTGGACAGGAAGAGTACACGGGTCTTGTTGCTCATTGCCTTGATCCAGCCGTTTGCCTTGTCGTGCCGCGCAGTCTACCCGCCCGGCGGTGCCCGGGTCAGCCTCCAATCGCGCCGTAATTAATGACAGATATGTATACGATGCAGAATTTTCGCCCCATCCGGGCGCTGCTGAACTCCCCAAGCCAAGCCCGCTCCTGATATGCTCCGGGCCCTATGAAACTCTATTCCGCGAAGAGCACGTTCCAGCACGATGAAGCGCACGCCGTGGGGGTCCTGGTCGCCAACCTGGGCACCCCGGACGAGCCGACGGAACCGGCCCTGCGCCGCTATCTGCGCCAGTTCCTCTCGGATCCGCGGGTCATTGAGATCCCGCGCTGGCGCTGGTGGCCGATCCTCTACGGCATCGTGCTGCGCACCCGCCCGAAGAAGTCCGCGGCCGCCTACGGCGAGGTGTGGGAGGAGGACGGCTCGCCGCTGCTGAGCATCGGTCAGCGCCAGGCGGCCGGCATCCGCCAGCGCCTGCAGGCGATGAACGATCGCGGCCCCTTCGTCGTGGAGCTGGGCATGCGCTACGGCAACCCGTCCATCCCGGCGGCCCTGCGCCGGCTGCGCGAGTCCGGGGCGCGGCGGATCCTGGTACTGCCGCTCTACCCGCAGTACTCCGCCTCCACCACCGGCTCCACCTTCGACGCTGTGGCGCGCGAGCTGATGGGCTGGCGGTGGGTGCCGGAACTGCGCATGGTCGGTCAATACCACGACGAGCCGGTCTACATCCAGGCCCTGGCCCGCTCGATCCGCGAGCACTGGGAGCGCGAGGGGCGCGGCGAGCGGCTGCTCTTCTCCTACCACGGCGTGCCGGAGCGCTACCTGCTCGACGGCGACCCGTACCACTGCCAGTGCCTGAAGACCTCGCGACTGGTGGCCGAGGAACTGGGCCTGGAGCCGGGCACCTGGGATGTGACCTTCCAGTCGCGCTTCGGCAACGAGGAGTGGCTCAAGCCGTACACCGACGAGACGGTCACCGAACTCGCCCGGTCCGGCGTCAAGCACCTGGATGTCGTCTGCCCCGGCTTCTCCGCCGACTGCCTTGAAACCCTCGAGGAGATCGCCGGCGAGAACCGCGAGTACTTCGAGGAGAGCGGCGGCGAGCGCCTCTCCTACATCCCGGCGCTCAATGACCGCCCCGATCACCTCGATGCACTCGCCGCCCTGATCCTCCAGCACGGCCAGGGCTGGCGCGAGGTCGATGGCGGCCGCAACCGGGAGGCCGAGCAGCGCCGCCGTGCCGAGACCGCCGAGCGCGCCCGGGCCCAGGGCGCCGAGAGTTAGCCCGTGGTCCCGCCGGCGGCGCCAGGCCCCGCCTCCCGGCCCGGCCCCGCGGTGTGGCTGGGCCGCACCCTGCGAGCGGCGGCGGTCATGCTGCTGCTCTGGCTGATCCTTGCCGAGGGGCGGCTTGGCGGCGTGCTCGGCGTCGCCACGATCCTTGCCGCCGCCGGGGTTGGCGTCTACTTCGCCGGCCGGCGCATCCACCCCTGGTACCCCCTGCCGGCACTGCGCTTTGCCGGTTTCTTCCTAGTGCGCTCGCTGATCGGTGCCGTGGATGTCGCCTACCGCGCCATGCATCCGCGCATGCCCATCCACAGCCACTGGCTGCGCTACGCCGTCGAGCTGCCCCCCGGCGAGCCACGGGTGGCCCTGGTCGCGGCCCTGAGTCTGCTCCCCGGCTCCTTGGCCGCCGATCTGGAGGGCGATATCCTCATCGTTCACGCCATCACCCCGCAGGCCGAAGACGAGGTCGCCGGGCTGGAGCGCCGCGTGGCTGCGGTCTACGGCCTGAGCGGGACCACCACCGGTGCCGCCGCATGAGGTAAGCGCCGTGCAGATGCTCTATCTGGGTCTCGCCGTCTTTCTGTTGCTCAACCTCCTCGCCGGGCTGTGGCGCGTCCACCGCGGCCCCACCGCTGCCGACCGTATGCTTGCCGCACTGCTCTTCGGCACCACCACTGTTGCCGTGCTGTTGCTGCTCGCCGAGGCCATGGGCCTGCCGGCGCTGCGCGACGTGGCCCTGCTTTTCGTGGTCCTCGCCGCGGTGATCGCCGTGGCCTTCACCCGGGTGCCGCGGCGCTTCGAGAAGGGGGAGGAGTGATGACGCTGCTCGACGCGCTCAGCGCCGGGCTCCTGCTTCTCGGCGGGCTGTTCTTTCTCACCGGCACTGTCGGACTGCTGCGCTTCCCCGGCGTCTTCGATCGCCTGCACGCGCTGACCAAGGCCGACAACCTGGGCCTGGGCTGCGTGGTGGCCGCCCTAATCCTGCAGGCCGAAACCGGCTGGGTGGCCGCCAAGCTGGTGCTGATCTGGATGCTGGCGCTGATCGCCGCCACCGTCTCGGCGCACCTGATCGCCCGCTTCTCGCTGCGCGCCCGCGGCGGGGCGCGGAGGACGCCGCCGTGATCGACTGGACCTTCGACCTGCTGCTCGCCGGTGGCCTGCTCGGGCTGGCCTGGCAGATCGTCGCCAGCCGCATCCTCTTTCGCAGCGTGGTGCTGTTCATCGTCTTCGGCCTGCTCATGGCCGTGACCTGGGCGCGCCTGGCCGCCCCCGACCTGGCCCTGGCCGAGGCGGCCATCGGCGCCGGGATCACCGGGGCCCTGCTGCTCTCCGCCTACCGCGCCCTGCTGCCCGAGGGCAGCGACGTCGACGAGCCGCCCCCGCCGGCGGTGCCGCCGTGGGCGGCGGTGGGCGTGGCCGTGCTCGTCGGCGTCCTGATCGCCGGCATCGGCTGGGCGGTGGTCGGCCTCGAGCCGCCGGAGCAGACCGCCGGACGATTGGCCCTGGCCAAGCTCGAGGCGAGCGGGGTGGAGAACCCGGTCACCGCCGTGCTGCTCAACTTCCGCAGCATCGACACCCTCTCCGAGGTGGTCGTGCTCTTCGTCGCCTTCCTCGCCGCCCGGGTGGTGGCCCAGGACCTGACCCACGCCGGGCCCGGCGACTGGCTGCGCGCCAGCCACCGCGAGCCGCTGCTGGTCCAGCCGCTGATCGCCTTCATCGCGCCGATGACCGTGCTCGCCGGTGGCTACTTGCTCTGGTCCGGGGCGTATCAGCCCGGCGGCGCCTTCCAGGCCGGTGCCGTGCTCGCCGCCCTCGGCGTGCTGCTGCGCCTGACCGGGCGGCTGCGCCCGACCGAGGAGACCAGCTTCGCCGAGCGCCTGGCCCTGGTCGGCGGCATGGTGCTGTTCAGCGCCATCGGCCTGGCCGGCGCGGGCCTGGCCTCGGCGGTGCTCGCCTATCCCGCCGAGTGGACCTATGAGCTGATCCTGCTCGTCGAGACGGCGCTGACGCTGGCCATAGCGCTGCCGCTGGTGCTGCTGTTCAGCGGCTCCGGCGGCCTGCGCGGGGAGGTGCGGTGACCCAGGCCGCCTTCTATTCCCTGATCGCCGGGGCGCTGGCGGGCATCGGCATCTACGGGCTGATCACCCAGCGCCACCTGCTGCGCCGGATCCTCGCCGTCAACGTCCTCGGCAACTCGGTCTTCCTGCTGCTGGTGGCCCTGGCCCGCCGCCACCCGGACTACGTCGATCCGGTGCCCCACGCCATGGTGCTCACCGGCATCGTCATCGCCGTCAGTGCCACCGCCTTCGCCCTGGTCCTGGCGCGCCGCTACCACGCCGAGACCGGGCTCAACCACCTGCCCGAGGACGAGGAGTAGGCCGTGGCGACGCTCTCGCTGCCACTGGCCTTCTTCCTGCCGCTGTTTACCGCGCTGGCGGTCTTCCTGGTGCGCGCCCGCCGGGCGCCGTGGCTGCCGCTGCTCGGCGCCGTGGCCACGGTGGCGGCGGTGGCCGACGTGGTCCGCCAGGTGGCGGAGAACGGCCCGCAGGTCCATCACCTGGGCGGCTGGCAGCCGCCGCTGGGCGTGGAGCTCTACGCTGACGGGCTCTCGGCGCTGATGCTCGGCATGACCGCGCTGGTCGGCCTGGCGGTCACGCTCTACGCCGCGCCCTACCTGCGCGGCAAGGGCTACAATACGGAGCTCTTCTGGCCGCTGTGGCTGGTGCAGTGGGCCACGCTCAACGGCACCTTCCTCTCGGCGGACCTGTTCAACCTCTACGTCATGCTGGAGCTGCTCACCCTCACAGCGGCTCCGCTGGCGGCCATGGCCGGCGATCGGCCGTCGCTGGGCGCGGCCATGCGCTACCTGCTGCTGGCGCTGCTCGGCTCGCTGGCCTATCTGCTCGGCGTGGCGCTGCTCTACGGCGGCACCGGCACCCTGCACCTGCGCGAGGTGGGCGAGCTGGTTGGTGCCGACGCCCACACCGCCGTGGCGGCGGCGCTGATCACCGCCGGGCTGTTCGCCAAGGCGGCGGTCTTCCCGCTGCACATGTGGCTGATGCCGGCGCACAGCAACGCCCCGGCGCCGGCCAGTGCGGCGCTCTCGGCGCTGGTGGCCAAGGCAGGGCTCTACCTGGTGCTGCGCCTGTGGCTGTGGGTCTTCCCGGTGCTGCTGAGTACCTACATGGGCTGGCTGATCGGCGCCCTGGGGGCGCTGGCGGTGCTCTACGGCTCGCTGCAGGCGCTGCGCCAGCCGCGGCTCAAGCAGGTCATCGCCTACTCGACCATCGCCCAGCTCGGCTACCTGCTGCTGCTCCTGCCCATGGTGGTGATCCCGGCCGCCGCCGTGCACGCCTGGCAGGGCGTGGCCTACCACGCCCTGGCCCACGGCTTCGCCAAGTCCGCCGCCTTCCTCGCCGCCGGCAATATGCTCTACAGCCTCGGGCACGATCGGCTCGAGGGCCTGCGCGGGCTCACCCCGTACCTGTCGATAACCGTGCTCACCCTGGGGCTGGCCTTCGCCAGTCTCATGGCCCTGCCGCCCAGCGGTGGCTTCCTGGCCAAGTGGCTGCTGCTCAGCGGCGCGATCAGTGGCGGGCAGTGGCCGTGGGCGGTGGTGATCATCCTCGGCAGTGTGCTCGCCGCCGCCTACGCCTTCCGCGTGCTGGCGGTGGCCCACGCCGCGCCGCCAGCCGGCTACACCGAGGTGCGCCCGGCACAACGGGTGCCGCGGATCATGGAGTGGGTGCCGCTGCTGCTGGTGCTCATCGTCTACGCCATGGGGGTCTCGGCCATGCCGGCGCTGGGGCTGTTGGAGCAGGGCGCACCGGAGGGGCTCCAATGATCGCCGCGCTCCAGGACCTGCTGCCGCTGTGGGCCTTGCTCGCCTCGCTGGGGACGGCGGTGATCATCTTCGCCCTGCGCGATGAGCGCCGCCGTCAGCGCACCTTCTGGAACCTCTTCGGTGCCAGCGTCAAATTGGTCCTGGTGGCCCTGCTGGTCTACGGCTTCCTGCAGGGGCGCAGCTACCAGGTCGCCTGGGAGGTCGTCCCGGGCGTCACCTTTCACTTGGCGGCGGACCCGCTGGCGCTGCTTTTCGCCATGCTCTCGGCGGTGCTCTGGCTGATCACCACCGTCTACGCCGTCGCCTATCTGGAGAACTCCGCGCAGCGGGCGCGCTTCTTCGGCTTCTTCTCGCTGTGCGTGGCCGCCACCTTCGGCATCGCCCTGGCCGGCAACCTCTTCACCTTCCTGCTCTTCTACGAGGCGCTCACCCTGGCCACCTACCCGCTGGTGGTCCACCGCGGGCACCCGGCGGCGCTGGCTGCCGGGCGCACCTACCTCGCCTACACCCTGGGCGGGGGCATGGCGCTGCTCGCCGGGACTGTGGCGCTCTACGCCGCGGTGGGCGAGCAGCCGTTCAGCCCCGGTGGCTCGGCGGCGGTGGCCGAGTGGGCGGCCGCCGCGCCGGGAGCGGCCACCGTGGTGCTCGCGCTGCTGCTCGGCGGTGTGGCGGTCAAGGCGGCGCTCTTTCCGCTGCAGGCGTGGCTGCCCATCGCCATGGTGGCGCCGGCGCCGGTCAGCGCGCTGCTTCACGCCGTGGCGGTGGTCAAGGCCGGCGCCTTCGGCGTGGTGCGCATTGTCCAGGATGTCTACGGCCACGCCGTGGCCGCGGACCTGAACGTGACCCCGGTGCTCGCCGCCCTGGCGGCGGTGACCATCCTCTACGGCTCGCTGCGCGCCCTGGCGCAGGTGGACATCAAGCGTCGCCTGGCCTTCTCCACGGTCAGCCAGGTCTCGTTCATCACCCTGGGGGTGGCCATGGGCGGGCCACTGGGGCTGATCGGCGGGCTGGTGCACCTGGTTCACCAGGGGCTGATGAAGATCACCCTGTTCTTCTGTGCCGGCAACTACGCCGAGACCCTGGGCATCCACCGCATCGAGTCGCTCAATGGCGTCGGCCGGCGCATGCCGCTGACCTCGGTGGCCTTCACCATCGGGGCGCTGGGCATGATCGGCTTCCCGCCCATCGCCGGGTTCATAAGCAAGTGGCACCTGGGGCTGGGCGCGCTGGCCCAGGAGCTCTACTGGATCCTGGCCGTGCTGGTGGCCAGCACGCTGCTCAACGCCGCCTACTTTCTGCCCGTGCTGCGGCGGATCTGGCTGCTGCCGGCCCCCGCCGGCTGGCCAGGGGCAATGCCGCGGACGAGCAGCGCCGAGACCCACCGCTGGCTGCTCCACCCGGCGCTGCTCACGGCGCTGGCAGCACTGCTCGCCGGCGTGCTGGCGGCGGCGGAGTTCTCGCCGCTGAACTGGGCGCAGCGCATCGTGGAACAGGAGTACCCGCTGTGAGGCTCGACCCGGCTGTCGGACTGCTCCTGCCCGTGCTGGTGCCGCTGCTGGCGGTGGCCCTGATCGGTGCCGGCGCCCGGCGGGCGGGGGGCGCGCTACTGGTCCTCGCCCCGCTGACGGCACTGGCCGGTGTAGCCATGGGCGGAGAGACCTTGCAACTGCCGTGGCTGCTGCTCGACACCCGCCTGGCGGCGGATCCCATCGGCCAGGCGGTGCTGATGCTTGCCGCCCCGGTGGCTGCCGCCGCGCTGCTCTTCGCCGTGGTGGGCGAGGGCGGCAGCCGCGCCTCTCCGGGGCTGATCATGGGCCTGGGCGCCACGGTGGCGGCGCTGATGGGCGTACTGCTGGCCGGGGATCTGGCCACCTTCTACTTCGCCTACGCCGCCATGACCCTGGCCGCTTACCCGCTGGTGGTCCACTTCCGCACGCCGGCGGCCTTCCGCGCCGGGCGCGTCTACCTGGGTATGGCGGTGCTGGCCGAGGCCGCGGTGCTCGCCGCCGTGCTGCTAATCGCCGCCCAGGGCGGCAACGCCGCGCTCGCCGAGGTGCCGGCGCTGGTCGTCGAGCACCCGTACCGCAATGTGCTGGTGGCACTGATCGGGCTCGGCTTCGCCGTCAAGGCCGGCGTGGTGCCCCTGCACGCCTGGCTGGCGCTGGCCCACCCGGCGGCGCCGGTGCCGGCCAGTGCGCTGCTCTCGGCGTTGCTGGTCAAGGCCGCCCTGGTGGCGTGGTGGCGCCTGTTGCCCATCGGCGATCTGGCCCTGCCGGTGGCCGGCGGGGTGCTGGTGGTGGCGGGGCTGGCCAGCAGCCTCTACGCCAGCGTGGTGGGCGTGACCCAGCGCCGGGCCAAGACAGTGCTCGCCTACTCCACGGTCAGTCAGATGGGCCTGATGACCGCCTTTACCGGCACCGCGCTGCTCGAGCCGGCGCTGGCCGGGGCGGCGCTCACCGGGGTGGCGCTCTTCGCCCTGCACCACGGCCTGGCCAAGGGGGCGCTGTTCCTCGGCTGCGGGCTCCACGGCCGCCACCGCGGGGCGTACCTGCTGCTGCCGGCGCTCGCCCTGGTGGGCGTGCCGGCCACCAGCGGGGCCCTGGCCAAGGGGGCGGGCAAGCAGCTCGGCGCCGAGGCCCTCGGTGCCCCGGCGGAGCCGCTGCTGCTGCTCGCCTCGGCGCTGACCGCCGTACTCATGATCCGCTTCCTGCTGCTGGCCTGGCACGGCGAGGGCGGGGCCGATCCGCTGGCGCGGCGGGGTGCGGTGCTCGCCCTGGTGCTGCTCTCCCTGACCCTGCCGTGGCTGGCGGCGGCGGTGGTGTCCCCGCAGTTGGTGGGCTACACCGCGCAGCCCGCGGCCCTGCTCGACGCCCTGCTGCCGGCGCTTGCCGGCGGCGCCGTGGCCGCGGTGCTCTTCGGTCTGGCCGGGGCCGCACGGCTGCCGCGCATCCCCGAGGGGGACTGGATCAAGCCGGCGTTGCTCGCCGGGGTGCGCCTGGGCTACGCCAGCCGGCGGGCGTGGCGGCGGCTGCCGGCGCGCCCGCGGGCGCCGTCGCTGGTGGCCCTGACGCGGTTGAGCGCCGCGGTGGAGAGCCGCCTGCTGGCGCTGGCCATGGCCGGGGTGCTGTTCCTGCTGCTGGTCCTGGGGATCGCGCTGCTCGGGATCCTCGCCGGCGGCTAGAAGCGCACGCCCACGCCGGCGTTGAACATGAACGCCCGGGGCACGGAGTCCACCGTCTCGGTGCTCATGGCCGCATCCAGGGTCAGGACCCGGAAGAGCGTGACACCGCCGGTGATATACCCGATCTCCGAGCCGGCCAGGTTCTGCCGGTAGCCCAGGCGCCAGCCGGGCAGGGCGGCGTGGGGTGGGCGGTAGGCGCCACCGACGGTCAGCCACTGGTAGGCGTCGTCGGAGCCATCGGCAAAGGGACCGTCGGCGGCGTTGAGATCGAGCGAGCCGCCGAGCAGCCAGCGCCCGTCGGCGGTGTGCACCGCCCCTTCCACGTTGAGCTGGCGCTCCATGCGGAAGGATTCATCCGGATCGATCTCGCCCCGTGCGGTGGCTTGGTCGTAGGTGGCCTCGCCCTCCACCGCCGGGTAGTCGAAGGTGGGCTCGATCAGATTGGCGATGCTCGCCCCGGCCCGGTAATGGTCGCTGACCCACATCACGCCCAGATCGACGCCGAAATCCGTGTCCGTCTCGCTGTTCTCGCCGAACTCGTCGCTGAGCTTGCTGCCGGCGTCGTCATCGAAGCCCACCGTCATCCGCGAGAGCTCCACCTGGTGGTGCTTGAGCTGCGCGCCGGCGAAGAGCAGCCCGTGGGGGTTGTCGTAGACCGTGGTGCCGTAGCCCAGGGTGAAGGTCCGGGTGATGGCGCTGCGGATGTAGCCGCCGAAGCCGTCGAGCTCCTCAAGCGCGTCCTCCGCGTCGGTCTCGGTTTCGACGTCAAGGTTGAGGTTCTCTCCGCGCAGCACCGACAGGTGGCCCCGGGCGCTGTACTCCAGGTCGACAAGCAGCGAGCCGCGCAGGGCGTCCTGGGTGGTCTCGAAGGGGAAGGGGACGAACTGCCCGGTAACCCCGGCGGTCAGGTAGCCGTCGTCGCCGATGCGGTCGAGGATCTCGTTGATGTTGGTCTCGAACGAATCGATCTCATTTTCGGCATCGTCGGCGCTGGTGTCTCCGGCCTCTACGTCCTTGAGCAGTTGCTCCAAGGCGTCGAACTCATCGCCCAAGTCCTCGAAGTCGTCGCCGAAATCGGAGACGTCTCCGACCTCGTAGGAGAGCCCAAGGCTGAACACCCCCATGCGCACGCCGCGCTCACTACCGGCAATCGGGCCGGCGGGGTTCTGCTTGCTGCCCTGGGTGTCGGCGAAGCGGGTGGCGTCGCCGAAGCCGAGGGCCGAGCCTGCCGGCTGGTGGTTGGCGGCCGCGGTCAGGGGGAGCAGCGCGGCCAGCGCCGCGACAGAAAGGGTGTGCCTGCACATAACGGGTCTGCCTGCCGTTCCGGGAGCTACCCGAGGTTATCGGCTGGCTGCCCCGGCCCTTGAGCGGTCCCCCGGGGCTCCCGCCTGGCGGTAGACCCGCCGGCTCAGCCTCAGCCGACGTTGACGGCGCGCACGGGCTGGGCGCTGGCTGGCGAGCGCTCCGCCTCCGCCGGTGCCTCGCCGTCGGCCGGGAAGGCCACCAGGTGCTCGGTATCCAGGGTCAGGCCCACGTCGTCGCCGACGGCGTAGTCGCTGTGGCTTGGGGCTAGGGCCAGGAGCTCGACCCCATCCGGCGTGCGCAGGGTGTAGAGGGTCTCCGCCCCCTTGAAGGCCTTTTTCACCACCCGCCCGTAGAGGCCCGAGGGCGCCTCGCCCATGCGCACGTCGTCCGGGCGCAGGAGCACATCCACCCGGGTGCCGGCCGGCCACGGGAAGCCGTGGCTGCCGCGCAGGGTGCCCAGGCTGGTCTGGATGCGCTCGCCGTCGATCAGGGTGCCGGAGATCATGCTGCCCTGACCGATGAACTCCGCGGCGAAGCGGTCCGCCGGCTCGTGGTAGAGATTGAACGGCGTGTCCCACTGCACGATGCGCCCGTCGCGCATCAGGCCGATCTCGTCGGCCATGGCGAAGGCCTCGTGCTGATCGTGGGTGACCAGGATGGCGGTCATCTGCTGGTCGCGGAAGATGTCGTGGAACTCGCGGCTGAGCCGTTCGCGCAGCTCGACATCGAGGTTCGAGAAGGGCTCGTCGAGCAGCACCAGCTGCGGCTGCGGTGCCACGGCACGGGCCAGCGAGACGCGCTGCTGCTGCCCGCCGGAGAGCTCGTGGGGGAAACGATCCCCATAGCCCTGCAGGTCCACCAGCTCGAGCAGCTCGTCGGCGCGGCGGCGGCGCTCGCGGCGGTTAAGCCGGCGCAGACCGAAGGTGATGTTGTCGTAGAGGTTCAGGTGCGGGAAGAGGGCGTAGTCCTGGAAGACCATGCCCATGCGCCGTTTCTCCGGCGGCATCACGTAGCCGGGGAGTGAGAGTGGTTCGCCGCGGACGCGGATCTCGCCGTTACACAGCGGCTCGAAGCCGGCGATGGCGCGCAGCGTGGTGGTCTTGCCGCAGCCGCTGGGGCCGAGCAGGCAGGCGATCTGCCCGGGCAGGACGCGCAGGCTGAGCTGATAGACCGCGGTGGTGCCGCCGTAGCAGCAGTGGACGTTGCTGAGCTCGAGCAGGGGGGATGCCGTGTGGTCCACCATGGGCGCTCCCGCGCAATGTGGCAATGTTGAGCCCAGCATGCACGATTTGCGAATAATTCTCAATGCGTGGGGCGCTGCCCGGTGGGGTGGTTTGCCCGCCTGCCCCCCGGATGGTCACTGGCGCAGGTTGGAGCGCATCCAGCGCAGCTGGCGGCGCATCAGCCGGGCAAAGCGCCAGGCCCGGGCCTGGGCGAGGACGTGGGCCAGGACCACCGGCACGAAGAGCACCGCCAGCACCCACTCCGGCACGCCCAGCCCAGTGCCCAAGACGCCGACCCCGCCCAGCAGCACCGTGGTTAGCACCAGCACGGCTACGGTCTGGCCCGGGGTGAAGCCGGCGCGGTAGAAGATGTGGTGCAGGTGCTCCCGGTCGGGCTGGAACGGGTGGCGACCGCGGAGGATCCGCCGCCCCATCAGGGTCAGGGTGTCGAGCACTGGCAGAGCCAGGATCCAGGCAATGGCTACCGGTGGCAGCAGCGCATGCTCGCCCTGAGCGGCCTCCACGGCGAACCACGCCAAGGCGAAGCCGAGCATCATGCTGCCGGAGTCGCCCAGGAAGCAGGCGGCCTTGCGCCGCCACGGGTTGCGCATGTTGAACAGCAGAAAGGCGCAGACCGAGGCGAGAAACAGCGTAGCCAGGATCAGCCAGCTGGCCCCGCCGTTGAAGGCGCCGGCAAGCACCAGCCAGCCCAGGGCGGCTGCCACCGTGCCGGCGGCCAGGCCGTCCACGCCGTCGAACATGTTCACGGCGTTGATCAGCCCCACCACGCAGAAGACGGTGAACGGCAGCGCGAGGGCACCGAGTTCCAGCGACACCTGCGGGCCGAGCAGCTGCCCCAGGTCCGATACAACCAGCCCCGACCAGGCGGTCATCAGCAGCGCGGCCACCACCTGGGCGGCGAACTTCACCCACGCGTCGATATCGATCAGGTCGTCGATGACCCCCACGATAGCCAGCAGGCCCATGCCGGCGAACAGCCCCTGGTAGTCGCGCAGCCCGAAGTCCGCCGGCAGCGACGCCGCCACGAACCCGAGCAGGATGCAGATGCCGCCGATCAGCGGCACCACCCGCCCGTGGCGCTTGCGCGCGCACGGCCGGTCTACCAGCCCGGCCTGCAGGGCCGGGCGGCGCAGGACCAGCAGCAGGGCGGCGGTCAGCCCGAAGGCGAAGAGGATCTGGGCGAGGACTTGAATCACGAAGCGGCGCTCCGTTGCCAGGGTATAAGCGGCTCAAAGGGAGCAACGTTACCACAGGGTGCCGGTGGGAACAGCGGCTGCGGTCGATGCGGACCCCACGGCGGCCGTACCCTATGGCCGATTATCAGCGCCCTCGAACTGCATGCGGTAGAGCCCGGCGTATCTTCCGTTGTGTGCCAGTAGCTCCTGGTGTGTGCCCCGTTCGATGATGCGCCCGTCCTCCAGGAAGACGATCTGGTCGGCGTTCTCGACTGTTGACAGGCGGTGGGCGATGACGAAGGCGGTGCGCCCCTGCATCAGCCGCTCGAAGGCGGCGTGGATGTAGCGCTCCGACTCGCTGTCCAGTGAGGCCGTCGCCTCGTCGAGGATGAGGATCGGCGCGTCCTTGAGCACCGCCCGGGCGATGGCGATGCGCTGGCGCTGCCCCCCGGAGAGCAGCGTACCGTCCTCGCCCACCTCGGTATCGAACCCCTGGGGCAGGGCCTCGATGAAATCGCGGGCGTAGGCGATCTCCGCGGCGCGTTCGATCTCTGCACGCGTGACCTCGCCCTGAGCGCCGTAGGCGATGTTCTCGGCGATGGTGGTATTAAACAGGGTGATGTCTTGGTTCACCGGCGCGAACTGTCGGCGCAGATCGGCCAACCGGTACTCATCGATGGGCACCCCGTCCAAGTGGACCTCGCCGGCGGTTGCCTCGTAAAAACGGGGCATCAGACTGACCAGCGTGCTCTTGCCGCTGCCCGAGGGGCCGGTGAGCGCAACGGTCTGGCCAGGCTGTGCCTTCAGGTTGATCCCGCGCAGGACCTCGTGGATGCCATCGTAAGAGAAGCGGACATCCTTGAACTGAATCTCCCCCCGGGCCCGGTCGATGGTCCGTGTGCCGCTATCGCGTTCGGCGGGTAGATCGATGACCTCGAAGATGCCGCGTGCGGCGGTCAGCCCTTTCTGGAGGTCGGCGTTGACCTTGACTAAGTGCTTCAGCGGGCGGTTCAAGAGCAGCATCGCTGCAATGAAAGAGGCAATCGTCCCTGGAGTAAGGGTTTCTACCACCGCGTCGATGGTGGCCAGGCTGAGCGTGATGGCCAGTGCAATGGCGACGACCAGCCGGATCAGCGGGACACTGGCAAAACGTGTGACGGAGAACTTCATGAACTGCCGGCGGTTTTGCTCATTGAGTCGTTCGAAGCGCTCGCGCTCCCGCGCCTCCTGGCCGAAGAGCTTGATCTCCGTGTGGGCGTGCACCGTCTCCTCGGCCACCGTTCCCACACCGCCGACGGCACGGTGGATCCGGCGGCTGATGCGCCGGAAGCGGCGATTGATCAAGGCCACCAGTCCGGCGATGACCGGCAGGACCGCACCGACGATCAGCATCAGCCACGGGGAGAGATAGATCATGTAGCCGAAGACTAGGATCACCGTGACGCCGTCGCGGAAGACTGTTATCGCGGCCTGGGTGCTGGCATTGGAGGTCTGTTCGGCTTCGTAGGTGAGCCGCGAGATCATCTGCCCGGAGGAGAGGTGGTCAAAGGTGCGGTTAGGCAGGGCGAGCAAGCGATCGTGCACATCGAGCCGAAGTTGTTTGATGAGTTTCCGCCCCACATAGGCCGTTAGATACTTGGAGACGAAGAAGAACACGCCCTGGAGGATCAGTACCCCGACGATCAGGGTGGCGTAGAAGCGGATAACCGTCGGGTCCTGGGCCACCATGCCGTCATCGAGCAGTGGCCGGATCAAAGCGACGAAACCCGCCTCCGTCGCGGCGTAGATCAGCATGGCGCCGACGGCGATAAGGCCAACCCGCCATTGCGGAACGATGTAGCCAAGAAAGAGCCGCCGGAAGATCGGCCACGACAGCTTGCGGTCTTGGGGGGCGTTTGCAGGCTTGGGGGTACGACGGGTGCTCAAGGCCGCCTCTCGGTGCCGGACGCTGCTGGACAGGGGGCGTTATGGTACCCGAAACGTTGGGTTTTGACCTGCCTAAGTCTCGGGCGCGCTCGCGGTGTTCCCCGGTGCCGGATAGTAGCCAAGCCCGGCCAACTCCTCGCCGGTGAGCAGCTCGAAGCGGCGGTTGGACGCTGCATACGCCGTCTGGATGCGCTGGCGCAGCGCGGCGTCCATCACCAGTGATGCTTCGCTGGTTTCGGCCTTGGGGACCTGAACAGGCAGTCCGGCCCTGCGCAGGAGTTTGCGGCCCTGCCGACTTATGCGGCCCACCGCCGGGCGTTTGAGCCGCCAGGCGTCGGGCGAGGAGCGGCGCACCTTGGCCTGCTCGCCCGGCGGTGTGTCGGCGGTGTCCGTACAGCTGAGCTCCGGGCGCTCGGTGAACGCTGCCAGACGGGCCCAGGTCTGCGGCTCCTGGAGCCGCTCGTAGAGCAACGGCAGTACCGCATCCTCGCCCAGTGCCTGCGCGAGGGTGACCACCCAGTGGTCGTAGGCGACCACCTGCCCGCCCCGCGCTGGCGGGTCCGCGAGCAGGGCGTCCACTTGCCGTTCGAAGTCTGCCTGGCCTGATCCGGGCACTTTGTCATTGAACTGGGCATACATCGAAGCCAGCCAGTCCGGCTGGTTGCGGACAAAGAACAGGCAGCGGACCGAGCCGCGCCCGCCCCAGGCGTGGCGGGCGAAAGCGCTCAAGTGTGCGGCCAGCAGATGCACGGGGTCTCGGACCTGCAGGCGGCGCTCGCCCTGCAGGAAGATCTTGCCGTGGTAGAGGCTCTCGTGGGAGTAGAGGACGGGTCTGTCATCCCGGGCTAGCGCCGCGATCTCCGCGGCCGTGGCCCGGCCCTTGCGCGTCCGCCACACAGAGGGTGACCGACGCCGAAAAAGCTGTACCATACGCGTTTTCAGCGCCTTCACGCGCGCGGGTTGCGGTCCGGTGCCCAAGGCGCCCACCTGTGGGAAGATCTGCCACTGCAGGTAAGAGCTGGCGGTTTTGTAGAGGCCGATATGAAAGATGAGAGGTTGTTCCTGTGCCATGAAGCCTTTCCAGTGTGGGTTAGTGATTGAGCCTCACAGCTTGGACCCCTATCAACCGAACCAAGTGACAGCAGCAGCATAATAACATGTTAATAAGCCATCGCTACCGGTTCATCTTTCTGCACAACCGCAAGGCTGCTGGTAGCTCCGTTACAGCCTTTCTCAACCGCCTGATGGGGCCGAATGATCTGCAGGTCGGCATCTGGCGTGACGCGATCCGCTATGGAGGACGTTACAATCGTCGAATCGTGCGTGAGACATTGAGCCGAGACGGATTGCGAGCTGCCGGCTATTATGCCCGCAAGCTAAGAGCTCCAAGGCCATCACGCTTTGTCGAGCGGGTCCAAGAGTACAAATACGCGCCCATACTGCACACTACGAACATTGCGCACCCCACCGCTGCGGCGGTTCGTGACGCGTTTCCGCACGAGTGGGAAGCCTACTGGAAATTCTGTGTAGTACGTGATCCGTATGAGAAGGCTATTTCCGACTACTATTGGATGACGCGCAAGCTACCGAGGGGGCAGGTTACTTTTACCGAATTCCTGAAGCGTCTAGCAGATCCGAAACGTCCGGATCCAGAACGTGTTGTCCCGAATCCGCCAACAAATTGGCCTTTGTACACGATCGACGATGAAATCGTGGCAGACAGGATATGCAGGTATACGTATTTAGAAGCGGACCTTGTTAGGGTGCTGCGAGAGATTGGAGTTGACGACTTGGAAGGCTCCCTGCCTCGAGCAAAAAACGCAGCGAATAAAAAAAGTGAGCGGGCTTGCGAGTGGGAAAAAGAGGATGTCGACCTGGTAAAACTGATATACAGGCAGGAGCTGACGAGCCATGATGAAAGTTATTTCTAAGTTTATCGAAGAACCAGTGGCGTCGCGCACTGACGGAAGTGAGCGGCTAGGATGTCAAAAAAGTTGATCATTGCGTGCAAGAAAATGGTAGGCTGATGATAGGGCAAGAATACCCGTTGCCTCGGTATCTGGACCGAGCCGGATGGTACATATTGTGCGTTGTCGCGCTATTCGGCCTTGCGACCTCAAGCGTATACAGGCCTGGCGAGATCCTCCTGCTCATCCTGTCCCTGGGGGGGTTGTACTACTGGTGGCCTTTCCTCAAGCGCAGTCCAGTTTTCTGGGTGGTTGCGCTTTGGGTCTTCTACGTGGTTGCTCGTACTGCTTTAACGATCGACTCGCACGGCTACGAGAGCATAAACTTACATCTACAGCCATGGGACTACGTACTAGGGTCTGCCTTGATGGGTTTGGTAGGGGGTATGTGGTTGCATGCCGATCCGCGGCGGCTTAAATGGCTCGTCGGTATGTCCCTCATCGGGATGCTGCTTTATCTGTTGCGCGACACCGATTGGCAGGCGGTCTGGTCGGCGCTCGCGGGGGAGCATCCAATAACTCGAGCGGCGTTCTCCACGAATGCCAACCGATATGCGACTGTAATAGTGGTCCTCTTGGTCGCGCTTTTGACCCTGGGGGTCCATTATGGTTCTGGCTTGGCTGGCGGCGTCAAGCGAGCGTCCGCAGGTCTCTTGATTGCTCTTGGCTTTCTCTTCCTTTGGTATGTCCTGATCCTAACCGAGAGCCGGCAAGGTATCGTTGGAGCGGCGGTAGTTACAGCGGTTTGCGTAGCCCTTATCCCTTATCTGCTGGCTTGGGAGCGCTGGTGGAGATATACGCTCGTGAGTGTTGTGGTCGGAATTGCAGCGGGGGTCGCTGCGATCGCTATCGGGTACGTGCTCTCCGACGCTATACAGGAGCGGTTCGATCAAGTCGTTGAGGCGGCCGTGGCGTTGGCAGCCCTGCCGGATACGGCCACGATGGAGCTTTCAGGCTCTCCGAATAAGCGATCGTACATCCTCTTGAAGGGGGTGGAGTTAGTCCGAGAGTCACCCATCTTGGGTATTGGACCGTTAGATCCGGCGCCGTTCCTCGATCGATTCGAGACAGTCGAATTTCATAATGTTTTTCTTGATGTGTTAGTCTCTTTTGGTGTGGTGGGGCTTGGGTTTTTTCTTACACCCCTGGTTGCATTAATTTGGCATTATAGGGGGGCAGTAGTTTTCTGTCCAAAAGACAAACCCTTTGTTGTTTTTTGTGCTGTGGCCCTGCTGTCGTTTCTCGTTACTATGATGTTTTCGGCACGTATAAGCTCGGACCTTGGTCGCTATATGCTCTTGATTTCATTGTCAGTAGCAGGCCTGAGCTACTACAAGAGCAGAATCCAGGCATGCAGAAAAATAAAATAATGCGTCCTGAGTGAGTATATAGCGGCCTACCACATGCCGGCACCTGATTATGTGTCGAGACCTGACTGGTCATATACCTGCTTACGGAATAAATCGGGGCGCTCCTCGTACCAATGCTTGAGTTTGCGCACAGGAGTGACATGCCCGAGCGTACGCTGGGGAATGTGGTGATTGTAGAGGCGCTGATAGTGCCAGAGCATCGTGTCGAGATCGGCCCCCGAGTCGAAGTGGGTCGTGCGCAAGATCTCGCTGATGCGGCCGTTGAATCGCTCGACCAGGCCATTCGTCTGCGGGCGGCGAGGCGGCGTGAGCCGGTGCTCGATGTCATGCCGGGGTAAGCGGTCATTCCGTGACGTCGTTGACGGGGATCACTGGACATCCCGGAGCATCTTGATGATCCCAGGGGGGACTTTCCACTGACGGTGATCCTCAGTGTGGACCACCACCGTCTTGCGGTTGATCTTAACCACCCGGCCGAACACCTCGCCCTCGCGGCTTTCGAACGACACCTCCTGTCCCAGGCGCAGGTGCTTGAGGACATCGAGGTCCTGACGCGCCCGCAGTTCGTCGATGCGGCGGCAGATGATCTCGTTGAGTTCCAGGAGTTCGTCGAGGCTGAGATCGTCAATGCGCATTCAACCGGCTCTCGCTGGCTAACTATGGACTGGGGAGG
>NZ_NHSN01000013.1 GCF_016653405.1 Halorhodospira halophila | reverse complement strand
AGTCGAGCATGCTCAGTTTGCTCGACGGCGCGCTGAGCCGATTGAACACCATCGCCCGCACCAGCGCCTCGGCATCAAAGCTGCGCCGCGATGAGCGAAGGGCCTTTCGAATCGCGTCATCGAGTCCAAGTTCGTGCCAAAGCTGGTGCAACGCCCAAAGATCGCCGAAGGCCCGAGCGGTTTCGAACTCTGGCTCGTCCGGGACGGACTCCGGGCGGCCGATGGCGCGCTGCAGCCCGCGGATCAGAGGATCGAGACTCTTCTCCGAGAGTTGGTCGAGGCGGCCAAGATTGGCGACGACCCGTTGCTTAACCTTGCCCTGCTCGTCGCGGTATCCCTCGACGAGCTGCAGGTACTGCCGGCCACCGGATCGGCTGATGCGCGTGTACATGACACGACTATAGGGCGGTTCCAGTCATTCCGCAATTAATTCCGAGCTATCAGGCGTGACACAACAGCCTCTCGGGCCTGACGGCGTGCTGATCGTTGGGAAATCAATGGGCTGTTGTCAGAAATCGCCCAGATTCACCGAATGAACTGATGAACTTGGGTGCGCCCGATCCTGGGCGAGGGGGTGGACTTCCATTTGCTTCGCCACAGCATGGTCTCCTGGCTGCTGCTGCGCTGGCACGCGGCGCAGTACCGGGATTTTCGGGATCAGCTGCTCGAGCGCGATGCGTGGATGTTTTCCGATACCGCCCTGGATCGGCTGCCGGCGCTGCGCCAGCCTGAGGCGCTGGCGAGCACCGAAGGGCTCGGCGGCGAGGCGTGGCTCGCCTTGGCCAAGCTGGTCGGCCACCGCGACCCGGGCACCCTGCTGCTCTACTACGGACACAGCCTCGGCCCGATTCACTCGGATGTCCTCGCCCGCGCCTGGGGCGGGCGGCCCGGCAGTCGCTCTTAGCTGCGGGGCTTGCGTGCTTGGCCGGTTGTCCGGCAGCGTGAGCCGCGGAAGATTGCAAGCGGAGCTTGCAATCTTCCGCGGCGGGGGATGTGCGCTTTAGCCCGGGGCGGCTTCCGATCGACCCTTGCAGGATTCCGCAGGTGAGACGAAAACTGCAAGCGAAGAGGCGATTGCTGCAAACCCGCGATCTTCCTAACTTGTTGATTTAGAAGGGGTATTGCAGATTTCGGCGAATATTCCCGTGCAACTCAGTCAATTTCGATCAACGTCTCACCTCGCTCAATAGCCGCCATTATCCGCGGTAGTAGCGGCTCGAACCATTGAAGCAATTCTGCCTTGCGTGTATTTCCGACTCGCAGCCATACAACAGTTGGGTGTCTTGAGACACTCACAGAACGCCAAAGAGCAAAGTCTTCATCTTTGGTGACGATGACAGCACCCGATTGAGCCGCGTGCTCCCAAATCATCGCGTCAGAGGCGGCCAGCAGACCGACATCAGACACGTGCTCAGCCGACACGCCTTGGCACGCAAGCCAGCGAGCTAGCGCCGGCGGGAGTTGAGCATCAACCAGGAATTTCATTTACCCATGAAAGCGCGGGGAGCCTCGTCCTTTAGGGCGAGGAGGAAGTCAAGCGACGTGCATAACGGGGTGGTCGGCGCGACGCGCGGCAAATTGGAGAGCCGCGGTAATGTCCTCCATCTCCAGATACGGGTAGTCCTTGAGGATTTCGTCACGGCTTGCCCCGGCTGCCAGGAGGTCGAGGATATCCGTCACTCGCACACGCATGCCGCGAATGCATGGGCGCCCACCGCATAGTTCCGGATCGAAAGTGATTCGGTGAAGCTCGCTCATAGAGTGCCTAGCCCGGTAATGTGAAGCCGTTTGTGAATACCACCCTCTACTATAGCACCGTCACTGGCAGTGTTGAGCATTTCAGCCCTGCGGTCCCGCCGGACGCTCCGCCGGCTCCGACTCTCCCGTGGCCTCCTCGACCTCGGCGCGTAGGGCCTCGATCTCCGCCATCAGGCGCTGGTGTTCGGCGCGCTTGCGCTGCAGGTGGCGGTAGGCCAGCTGTGCCTTCTCGCTGACCCCGGCGGGGGTGAGCCGGTAGAGGTAGCGGCGCTTGTCCGGCGCGCTGGAGAAGTTCTGCGCCTTCACCCAGCCACGGCTGATCACGGCGCGGACGGCGTAGTTCGTCTTGCCGACGGACAAGCCGAGCTCGCGGGCGATCTGGCGCTGGCTGAGGTTGGGGTTGTGATCGAGCAGGCGCAGGACCTGCAGGTGGAGCTCTTCGGAATCCATGCGCTGGCGTTCCCGTGAGGGGCGTAGGGAGCCGGGGTGGGGCGTTCGGGCACGCTACCGCCAGGACGGTGACGCCTGAGGAAGGCCCGTCCGGGGAGGGATGTTCAGGTTGTGAGCGGTCATGAAATCACAGGTGCAGCGAGGGGGCAACCGCCGGTCACCGAGTGCGTTCAGCGCGATGGGTCGAGCCTCAGCTCTGGCTGTCCAAGACCTCATCGACGCTGTCGGCCTGGAAGACGCGGTCGGACCAAGCCCACAGGGTCTGCTCGTCGGCCGAGCGGATACGTTCGAGTTGCTGATCGTTCAGCGGGCCGAACCGCCTTTCCAGCATTCGTGCGAGCATCTTGGCCTCGCCTTCTAGTCGACCCTCTTGCCGACCCTCTTGCCGGCCCTCTTGCAGACCTTCCTGCCGACCCTCTTGTCTTGAGCGGCTTACGATCCCGGTCATGATGGCTTCCTCCTCGGGGTAGCGCTGCCTGAACAGTTCCTGCTCATTGTCATCGAGCTGCGCGTAGTTATCGACGAAATCCGCATACTTAAGCCGCTTTTTCGGGTCCGGCTCCAGGGTCTCGAGCCCCTGCAGCGCGCTGGCGCGGGCCTCGAGCTTCTCGTCGGTGCCTTCCCAGTGCATCAGCGGCAGGCACAGGCGGGCGACGATGTTGGGGCTGTCTCGATGCTGCCGGTACGGCTCGGCTCCGGCCTGCCAGTAGAGGTACTGGAAGCTCAGGTACGTGTGCTGATCCCCGGCAAGTTCCAGCCGTGTGGGCACCGGGCGTGCGGAGAGGAAGATGACCACCGGCACGATCCGGGTTGTGCCGAGCATCTGCGAGAGGTCCGTGCAGTAATGGATCAGCCGGTGGATGTCGAAGCGTTCGGTCTGGGTCTCCTCCTCGAAGGCGAAGGCCAGCACCTCGCGCTCGCCGTTCGGCCATTCGATTTGCAGTGGGGTGTCGAGGGCCCGGTAGTGGTGACGCAGCCGCTCCTTGAGCTGTTCCTGACGGATGGGGAGCACGCGCACGGATTCATCGAGGCGTACCGCCTCCTGGCTGGCGAAAAAGGCGATCGCCTCACGGGGGTAGTCGACGATGAGGTTCTTGAAGTCCTGGTCGTAGTCGGGGGTCTCCTGGCTCATCAGGTGTTTCTATCATCCACTGTGGGTCGAGCGGCTCGGGCGACGGTGAGACGGCCGGTGGTAAGCACCAGCTCGACACCGCGGGCGCTTCGCTGCGCCCTGGATGACCGTTCACCTACCGTGTCCAGACCTGTTGGAGTCGACCCTCTCGGCGATGGAGGACCTTAGCCGGCCGGAGAACCGCCCTTAACGCAGGAGGAATTCCTGCGGTGTCAGCACGGTTACGGGGGATCCGGCGAAATCCTTGACGTTGCGCGTAATAACGGAGGTGCAACCCGCGCGCTCCGCAGTGGCCGCTACCACAGCATCTTCGAAATCCGCCCAACCGAGGGATTGAGCTCGTTCGAGCTCGACGCGTCCCACTGCGCATACGTGCAAATGCTGGAGCAGCCAGCTCAATGCCTGATCGGCCGAGGTGCGATCCGCATACCGTGCAACGAGGTAGTACACCGTGGTTGCCGCATGTGCGCTGATTGCACCCTCTTTATCACCACGCAGCACCTGTTCTAGTACAGCCGCCGAGACGCGATAGTGTCGCTCTCGCTTTTGCAGAACGTCCAGCAGGACGTTCAGGTCGAGCATGATCACGATTGGTGTTTGTGGTGCAGGTGGTCGTGATAAACCTTCACAGGATCCACATCAGGGGGGATCAGGCCGGTAATGGCCTCCAGCTCGGCACTTGGCACATGCCCCTCCAGCGCGCGAAGGCGACGCAGATGGCGATCAATGACCTCGGTAACGCTCATGCCGTGGGCCTTGGCATAGGCCTTCGCGAACTCCACATCCTGTTTGGGCAGGCGCACCGTCACCTTGGTGGTTTCCTGTTCCATGCGGGCATCCCCCCCCCCTCTCGGGGTGTATGGCAATGACAACGATATTGTACGGCACAGGTTCATGCATGCCCAGGATGGGCTTGACCGCTTGCTCGTTCGCTGGAGACCCCCTGGCTTCGCCTCGGACAGACGGAGCTCTTCGGAATCCATGCGGTGGCGTTTCCGTGAGGGGCGTAGGGGGCCGGGGGTAGGGCGTTTGAGCACGCTACCACCGGGACGGTGACGCCTCAGAAAGGCCCGTCCGGCGAGGGATGTTCAGGTTATGAGCGCTCATGGAACCACAGGTGGGGCGAGGGGGCAACCGCCGGTCACCGAGTCCATGCGTCGCGGCGCTGACCCGGCAGCCGCGTACCGCAGACATGCAGGCCTGGTTGGAAGCCCAGGAGCCCGCGAGGGGGGTCAGAGGAGCTGGCCTCGAAGCGCCTCGACGAATGCCAGCAGGTCATCCAGGTGGTTCTCCACGACATCCCGGACGATCCGCGCATCGACCTCTTGGTAGCCGTGAACCAGCACATTGCGGAAGCCAGCCATTGCCGCCAGGGGCTCGACCAAGTCGGGCTCGATGATGCCGTAGCGGCCGAGGTGCTCAAAGAGAGCGCGGTTGGTCTCCGGTTCTCCCAGCCGTTTCGCGGAGACTACCTGGGAGGCTGCGTCTAGCGCTGCCTGGATGGCCAGCTGCAACGTGTGCTCGACAAAGCGCGTCTCTCGAAGGTCATGGCCGACCAGCTCGGGCTGGGCGAGTTCCCGAAGCTCCTGGACCCGGCTCTCGATAAAAGCTAGTTTCTTGTCGAGCAGGGGGTGATCGGTCACGCGGCAGAACTCCGTCGGTATTCCTGCAGGTAAGGCAGCAGGTCGAAGTAGCGATTCCGCGCATCGACCTCGAAAGCGATCCGTCGTTCCGGGATGGCATCGAGCAACAGGATGCCATCGCGCAGGATGCGGTGCACCAGGTCGACCGGCGCCTGCTCGACGTCAATCAGGTCAATCGGGCGTCTGATGGCTTGCTCCAGTCTCTGAGCCAAGCGGGCGGCGGGGCAGACCAGCGAAGGCTGCTGTGGATCGCGGAAGAGGACGGCGAGGTCGACATCGCTATCGTCCCGAGCTTGCCCGGTCGCGCGACTGCCGTAGAGATAGGCGCAGGCTATGAGGCCACGCTCCCTCTCAAGCTGCCCACGCAACTTCCCCGTAAGGTCAGTGGTCTCCATGGGCTTCGGCTGGCTCGTGCAGAGGGGGTAGAGCGTTCGGGCACGCTACCGCCGGGACGGTGACGCCTGAGGAAGGCCCGTCCGGCGAGGGATGTTCAGGTTGTGAGCATTTATGGAACCACAGGTGGGGCGAGGGGGCAACCGCGTTCTCCGGACCTCAGAGGAACTCCGCAAAGACCGCCTGAAGCGCCCGCAGGTCGTCCAGGTGATGCTGGAGGTCGGTCAGCGCGTCAAGGCGCCGGCGGATGATCTCGGCTTGCACCACGGCGGAGCCTCCGTTTCAGGGCGGCGCGCTGGACGCGCAGATACGGCTCAAGGTCCCAGTATTCGCGGGCGATGCGCGAGAAATAGATCCCGCGCTGGAAGTCGGGCCGCGCGTAGATTAGGCAGTTGTGGCGGACGGCCTCGAACTGCAGGGCCGGATCGGCACGTTCCAGGAGGACCAGGTCTATGCGCTCAAGGCCGGCCCGGGTCAGCTCCGTCAGCAGGTCCAGGCGTTGTGCCTCGAGGCGCTCCGGCGGCCCGGCGAGGCCCAGGTCGACGTCACTGTCTGCCCGAGCGTGCCCCGTCGCGTGGGACCCGAATAGGAAGGCGGCCTGCACGTCCGGGAAGGCTGCCAGGACGGGCTGGACGGCCTGCTGGATGGCCTCGGTGCGATCTTGCGTCATGACGTCATGTTAACGCGCAGTGCGCATGGCTGCCTGTCCGCCGGGCTTAGTGTGGTATCCGGTGGACGTGCAGGCCGGGGACTTTCTCGAAGTCGCCATCCCCCGTGACGAACGCGCCCCTCGGGTCCACCGTAAGCAGGCAAGCTGCCTGGATCGCATCGGGTGTGCGCAGCCTGTATTGGGCGCGCAGCTCCGTAGCCCTGTCCAGCACGGCGGTGTCCAGCGCTATCACCGAGAGCCCCGGGTCGTCGAGGAAGCCATCCAGTCGCTCCAATGCCTGCGTGTCGGATTCTCGCAGCGGGCGCACCCGGCACTCCAGCCGGCTCAAGGCTGAGGCCATCAGCACCGGCGGTTCGTCAGAGCCGCGTTCCAGTCCCCCAAGCACCTGCCGGGTGGCGTCCCGGGTCTGCCTGTCTCCCTCCAGCAGATAGATGATGGCGCTGGCGTCCAGAAAAACACGCATTAATCGCGCCAGCCTTCGCGCTCTGATTGCAGCTCACGGTCCAGCTCCGCACGGTTGCGCGCTGCGCCGTATGCCTCGTCATCCCCTAGCAGGCGATCCCATAGCCTTTGCCGGGCCTGGGTACCCTCCGACAAGCGCTGGTAAGACTCCTCGCTCAGGATCACGTAGCGGGGCCGGTTGCGCTGGATGACGTGCACCGGCCCGTTCTTCAATGCCTGATCCACCGCGCTGATGCCACGGCGCTTGATCTCTTGTGCGGAAATGACGTTCTCCATCAGTACGACCTCGGGTACTTGATTTAGTATCCATTTTAGCACCGAAATCGAGCAGGGAGGCTCTGGATCTTAGCTCCCGGGGTCGCGGACGGCCCGGGTTACGCCCAACCCCGCTCTTTTGTGATCGCAATCAGGCTGTCCGTCACCTGTGCCAGCACCGGCACGTACGCGTGCCCTCGCTGAAGGGCATCGGCAAGGACCGCCGGGTCCTCGATGTACTCATGCACCATCTGGTTGCGCAGTTTGCGGACCGCGAACCAGTCGTCGCTGGAAGGAATCCAGCCGAACCGTTCGGCACGATCCAAGTTATCGAGGGCAGGACCTACGCGCTCGCCGAGCGCGCGCAGCAGCGCCGGGATCAGCTTGTCACCAAGTGTGTCCTGGAGCCGGCCGAAGCGCGCCACAAAGGCGTCAACCCGCTCAGCCTCTTGCGGGTGATCCTCCAAGGCGCGCGCTCGCTCCGTCGTGAATGGTGCCTCGAACAGCCGCTGATCGGTTGCGAGCAGGTGCCTGCGCTCGCGTTCAGCGATCCGGGTCAGAAACTGAAGGCGCGCCTCTTCTGCCTGCTCGTGGTTCAAAGCTCGACTCCTTGCTCCTCAGCAATCCGGTGGATGGCGCTCACCTCAAGGTTCGGGGCCTTCAGGATGACATCCACCGATCGGCCTTCCAGCGCGCGGCTGATCTGTGCTTCAAGCCGGGCCGCTAGCCAGGTCGCATCGTCGACCGGCTCGGGGAGGGTAACGAGCAGATCGACGTCGCCGCCCCGCGCGTCATCGAAAACCCGCGATCCGAAGAGGTGCACGCGTGCTGTGCCGCCGGTCATTTGCTCGACAGCACGATGAATGGCCATGATTTGCTCTTGGGTTAGTCGCATTCCCCAGGCCTCAGAGGGGCTCCGCAAAGACCGTCTGCAACTGCATGGCGCCATGTTAACGCGCAGTGCGCACTGCTGCCTGTCCGCCGGGCTTAGTGTGGTATCCGGTGGACGTGCAGGCCGGGGACTTTCTCGAAGTCGCCATCCAGTTCCCCAAGCGCCTGGCGGGTGGCCTCCCGGGTCTGCCTGTCTCCCTAATCGAGCAGGGAGGCTCTGGCTCTTACGAGCATCATCGGCGGGCGAGGGCTCGATCAAGGCGCTGACGCCAGCCGGGGCCTCGCTGGCGGAGATCTTCGGTGGCGAGTTCGAGGCTGTCGGGGGCCTCTTCTTCCAAGACGTCGAGCAGCTGGAAGGCCTGCTCTCGGTCTTTGGCGGTTTTGGTGGCGAAGGCGCTGGTGCGGCTCTCGGATACCAGGAGTTTGTGTAGGGCGAAGCGCTCCGGCAGGGGTAGGTTGACGAGAGCAAGCGTTTTCTTGCCGACCAGGGGGACGGGCAGGGTCTCTTCGAGCAGGTAGTCGAGGAAGCGCAGGGGTTGGGCCGGCGCGTTGAGCGCGGGGACGAACTGGGTGCCCTCCTTGGCTGCTCCAGTTTCGGGGGTAAGCAGGTCAACACGCAGCTCACGGCCCCGGATGCGGTAGGAGGTGGAAGGGGTTCGGGGGTCCAGCGCCGGCACGGGGATGAAGCCCATTGCCAGTTGTTGAAGGATATCCGGCATGGGCTTTTCGGGCCGGCGTATGGCCAAGTCGATCCGGGAAGGGCCGGCGACATCGATGTCCTGGGTGCGCGTGGGGCTGGCCCAGGTGACGCCGAGGAGATTCGCGTAGGCGTGGAAGGCTAGGGTGCCGACCAGGACGCCGTAGCCGCTTCCGGGCCGAAAGATGCCTGCCTCGGCGAAGGCGGTGATCACCCTCATCGGCGCATTGTCGATGGTGCTCCCGCCGGCGGCGACGAAGGCGGCACGCAGCTTCTGGAGGTGTTCGCGATCTTCTGCTTCATCGCGCGTGGTGCGTTCGAGGCCGGTGAGCAGGGCGGCGGTCTGCTCGTTGTCGGGGCCGATGTAGGTCTGGCGGGTACGGCCGTCTAGGTCGCGGTACTGATAATAGAAGTACGTGCTCCCCTTGACTGATTTGCGTACCACCGTACCGGGGCGGCTGTCGCGATCGCTGGCAACGCCGATGGTCACCGCTTGCTCGCGGAGCTCGGCGAAGAGCGTCCGGGCGGTCAGGGAGAGGGGTTTGGTTTCCATTGAGCACTCAGTTATACGCAATGTTAGTTATCATAGCGTATAACCCGGAAGGCGACCGTCGAAAGCGTTGGCGCCCACTCAAGCACGCTTGAGCCGGCCCTCGCGCGTGCGCCTTAGCGCAGACCCTCCAGCATCTGCGTCTGCATCAGCTCGCCCAGCCGGCCGAGGCGCTCCACCGGGATCCCCTCGAGCTGGACGTCCAGGTCCTGAAGGACCTGGATCAGCTGGCTGTCGAGGCTGTTCTGGAGCACCAGGGCCATTCCCTGATCGCCCATGTGCAGCTGCACGCCGTCGGTGGTCGTGAACCGGAAGGCCTCCGCCATCTCCTGGGCGGCGCGGCGGGCGCCGGCGCGGTCGCCGAGGCGCAGGGTGATCGGGTCCAGTCCGATGCTACCGCGGGTCTCACCGTTGACCGCCACGGCTTGCTCGAAGCCGAAGCGCACCAGGACGCCGTCGCTGTTGGTCCAGCCGCCGCGCCACTGCTCCAACTCGGCCGAGGGGACCCGCGCCAGGCCCTCCCACGGGTCGTGGGGCGGTTCGCCGGCCGTAACGGGGCTGATCAGGGCGAGGCCCAGCGCCAGGCCCAGGGCCCAGCCGGTGCGGTGAACGAGGCGTGCGGCCATGACCATCACCACGCTCCTGGGCGGCGTAGGTTGCCGGTGAAGTCGCTCAGCCCCTGGTGCTCGCGGGCGTGCTCGAAGGGCAGGCGGGTCTGTACAGCCCAGGCGCGGTCCGGGTTGAAACTCAACTGGGCGAGGTCGTGGCGGTCGCGGATGATCAGCAGCGGGCCGCGGCGCAGCTGCTCGAAGGTCTGGGCGCTGTAGGTGCGCAGGCCCATGGCCGGGTCGCCGACCAGCACTTGGCCGTCGCGGATGCCTTTGATCACCACGAAGTGCAGGTAGCCGCCGGTATCGATGAGCACGATGCAGGGGATGCGTAGCTCGGCCACCTGCGCCAGGGTGAGGTTGAAGCCGTCGGCGCGGTAGCCCAGCTCGGCCAGGTAGCGCTGCATGTCGAGCATCGAGAAGCCCTCGGTGCGCACCAGATCCTGATCCGCCGCCGCGAACATGCCGGCGAAGACCTCGGGCTCGCCCTTTTCGTGGTCGTAGTGGTAGCTGAGCAGGGTGGCCACCGCCGCCGAGCCGCAGCTGTAGTCCAGGGCCTGGCGGACCACGCCGCGGAAGCGCACCGACTGCAGGCTCTCCACCTGGACGTGGTGGCCGCCGCCGAGCTGCTGGATCGGCAGCCCCGCCGCGTGGGCCGGGGCCGGCGCGGCCAGGGCCAGGCAGGCCAGGGCGCCGAGGGTGGCCAGTGCCGTGGCGCGGCGGCTCATGGGGTGACCGTCACGTTGATGTTGGTGGCTTCCTGGATGATCACGTGGTGACCGGAGTTCTGGATGATCGTGGTCAGCCCGTGATTGTCGCGCAGGGCGCCGTCCTGAATGATGTTCATGCCGCTGGGGCTTGATTCCACGACGTTGCCGAGGACCGTGCCCTGTTCCGAGATGGTGCTGGTCTGGTAACGGAAGGTGTCCGCCATGCCGCGGTGCTCGTCCAGTGCCGCGGCGGCCACCGGCGTGCCGAGCAGTTGTTCGAAGGCGAGGGCGTCGGCCGCCGCGAGCCCAGGCAGGGCCGCCAGCGCTGCGCCGAGGGTGAGCGCCGGTGCCCAGACTTTGGTCCGCCCGCTACGCCGTTGCTTGATCTCGTTCATGAAGGATGCTCCCGATGCGGTCCGCCCGGCGCTGCCGGGCGGACCTGTCCTTGCCGAAACGTCCTTGCCGGGAGGTCGGGGCGGGTGGGACCCGCCCCGGTTCCGGCTTTTTGTTGCCGGTCGTGTCCTTACTGAGCCGGGTTGATGCGCACGTTGCCCTGCATGGTGACGTTCTGCTGGATCAGGCTGCCGACACCACCGTTCTGCGAGACTTGGGTGATGCCCGCGTTGCCGGAGACCGAGCCTTCCGCCATGCGGTTGTTGACGTGCAGCCAGGCGTCGTCGTCACCGCCGATGCGCAGGGTGTTGCCGCTGACCGTGCCGCGCAGCTCGGAGCTGGCCACGGTCATTTCCATGTCGAGGAAGTGATTGAACGAGTCGGTGATCTCGTTCTGCGAGTCCTTCATCGTGTTGTGCGAGTCCATGGTGTTGTGGGAATCAGCGGTGCTGTTGTCGGAGTTGTCGCTATCGTCGCTGTTGTACGAGTCGGCGATGCTGTTGTCCGAGTGATCGCTGGAGTCCTTGTTGAACGAGTCGTTGATGCTGCTATCCGAGTTGTTGGAGTCCGCAACGCTCGTGCTGCGATCGGAGTTGTCGTTCTGGGAGTCGGTCAGGCTCCGATCCGAGTTGTCACTGCGGTCCGAGTTGTCGTTGTACGAGTCTGCGATGCTGGAGCTGTTATCGGAGTTGTCGTCCTTGTTGTAGGTCCGCTCGGAGCTGTAGTTCTTCTCCGAGTTGTGTGAATCCGCGACGCTGTTGTCCGAATTGTCATCCTTGTTGTACGTGAACTCCGAGCTGTAGTTCTTCTCGCTGTTGTGCGAATCGGCCACGCTCGAGCTGCGGTCCGAGTTGTCGCTGCGGTCCGAGTTGTCGTTGTGCGAGTCGGCCACGTTGGTGCTGCGGTCGGAGTTGTCGTCCTTGTTCCAGGACATCTCGGAGCTGCTCGAGCTGTTCTGGGAGTCGGTCAGGTTGGTGCTGTTGTCGGAGTTATCATCCTTGTTGTAGGTGCGCTCCGAGCTGTAGTTCTTGTCGCTGTTGTACGAGTCGGCCACGTTGGTGCTTTGGTCGGAGTTGTCGTCCTTGTTCCAGGTCATCTCGGAGCTGCTCGAGCTGTTCTGGGAGTCGGTCAGGCTGTTGTCGGAGTTGTCATCCTTGTTGTAAGTCCGCTCCGAGCTGTAGGTCTTGTCCGTGTTGTAGGACCCTTCTTGGGAGCTGTTGTTGACGTTGGCCGAAGACTGCTCGCTGGCGGCGGCGCTGCTGCCCTCAGCGTCGGCGTTGACGGAGGCGCTGACCTCGTTCTCCTCGCCTTCGACGGTGTTTTGCGGGTTGGCCCACGCGTTGCCGCTCAGGGCCATGGCCAGGACCAGGGTGCTGGCGAGCGTCGTCTGCTTGATCATGTCGTTCCCTCTTCTCGGTCGTTGGTGGTTAACGCGGGGCCCGGCCGTCGGGGCCGGGCCTCCGCGGAGGCGCCGCCTGGGGGGACGTGCGGCGCCGCACCCTGATGTAAGCAATTGCCGGGCCAACTTCGCGCGAGGTGCCTAAGATGTTGTTTAAAAAGGGGATGGGGCGTTGGTCGGACGCGGCGACTGAGTGGTCGTGCGGGGTCGAGTGCTGCGCCGGTGTAACGCTTGGCGAGGGTGGCGGTGCCGAGGCCGCGCAGTGCGGCGCTTTGCCGTGGATGCTGTTGGTGTTGCCCCGCCCTTACAGGGGTTGCCCGGGTGGTACCCGGGCCGGGCTGTTAGGCTGTGCATCGGCCCGCGTCTCCGGGCGTCGGGGGTCCAACCGCAGAGGAGGCAGGGTGCATGCCGGAGTTGATCGTCGAGGCCGTGGAGCTGCTGGGCTGGGTGGGGATCTTCGCGGTGATGATCGTGCTGGCGCCCGAGGCGGTGATGCCGTTCCTCGGCTACGCCGTCTACCGGGCGGAACTCGATCCGCTGACCGCCCTGGTTGCTGCCAGCGCTGGGGCGACCCTGGGCTCGACGCTGATCTATCTGGTAGTGCGCGCCATCGGCGGGGAACGGGTCCGGGCCGGCGTGCGGCGCGGCAGCCGGTGGTACCTGATCCAGGAGCGCGATCTGGAGGTGACCACCGCGATCTTCCGCCGCCACGGGGCGTGGATCGTGCTCTTCGGGCGTTTCGTGCCCACTGTGCGCAGCCTGGTCTCGATCCCGGCCGGGCTCTTGCCCATGGGGCTGGCGCCGTTCCTGCTGCTGACGCTGCTCGGCACCACGCTATGGAACGGGGTGCTCCTGGCCGCTGGTTACGCCACCGGCTCCAATTGGGCCCGGCTGGAGGCGTATCTCGGTACCTACGGCAGCGTGGTCACACTGCTGCTGGCCATCGCCGCGATCGCGTTTCTGCTGTATCGGCTGCGCAACCTCTTGCTGCGCCACCGCCGTGCCGGTTGACCAGTGGCGGGCGGATGCGTACAAGTTGGGCTCCGGCCCCGGTAGCTCAGTCGGATAGAGCAATCGCCTCCTAAGCGATAGGTCGCAGGTTCGAATCCTGCCCGGGGCGCCACGTTCGCCGATTGCCTGGCGGCGCCCTGCACCCCGTCCGCTGCCCCGCGGATGCCTCCCGTCCGCGCTCTATGCGAAGATGCCCGGTCGTGTTCGGACGCGGGAGTGGGCCATGACGGACGGCCATGCGGCGGGAGAGCGCTGGCAGTTCTGGATCGACCGGGGCGGGACCTTCACCGATGTCATCGCCCGCGCCCCCGATGGGCGTCTGATCGCCCGCAAGTTCCTATCCGAGAACCCGGAGCAGTACAGCGATGCGGCCCTCCACGGGATCCGCGCCATCCTCGGTCTTCCCGCCGACGCCCCGATCCCGGCCCAGCGGATCGAGTCGGTGCGCATGGGCACCACGGTGGCGACCAACGCCCTGCTCGAGCACCGCGGCGAGCCCACCGTGCTCGCCATCACCGAGGGGTTCGCCGATCAGCTGCGCATCGGCTATCAGCACCGCCCGGATCTCTTCGACCGCCGGGTGCGCCTGCCGCAGATGCTTTACTCGGAGGTCCTGGAGGTCCCCGAGCGCCTGGGTGCCGACGGCGCGGTGGTCCGCCCCCTGGATGAGGCCTGCGTGCGCGAGCGCCTGGCCGCCGCCCACGCCGCCGGCTACCGGGCGCTGGCGGTGGTGCTCATGCACGCCTGGCGGGATGCCGGGCACGAGCAGGCGGTGGCGCGCATCGCCCGCGAGGTGGGCTTTACCCAGGTCTCGACCAGTGCGCAGGCCGCCGCCGTGATGAAGATCGTCGGCCGCGGCGATACCGCCGTGGTGGATGCCTACCTCTCGCCGGTGCTGCGCCGCTACGTCGACCGCCTGGCCGCGGAGTTGGGCGATGTGCCGCTGCTGTTCATGCAGTCCAACGGCGGATTGACCAGTGCCGCGCACTTTCAGGGCAAGGACGCCATCCTCTCGGGTCCGGCCGGCGGCATCGTCGGGGCGGTGCGCACGGCGGCGATGGCCGGGTTCGAGCGGCTGATCAGCTTCGACATGGGCGGGACGTCCACCGACGTAGCCCACTACGACGGCGCCTATGAGCGCACCTTCGAGACCGAGATCGCCGGCAACCGCATCCGCGCGCCGATGATGCAGATCCACACCGTCGCCGCCGGCGGCGGTTCCATCTGCCACTTCGACGGTATGAAGTACCGGGTCGGGCCCGACTCCGCCGGCGCCGATCCGGGACCGGCGGCCTATCGCCGGGGCGGCCCGCTGACGGTCACCGACTGCAACGTCCTGCTCGGCCTCATCCGGCCGGCGTTCTTCCCGCACCTATTCGGCCCCGACGCCGATCAGCCGCTGGATGCCGACCGGGTCCGCCAGGGCTTTGCCGAGCTTGCCGAGCGGATCCGCGCCGAGACGGGTGACGCCCGCGACCCGGTGGAGGTGGCCGCCGGCTTTCGGCGCATCGCCGTGGAGAACATGGCGCAGGCGATCAAGCGGATCTCCGTGCAGCGCGGCCACGACGTGACCCGCTACGCCCTCAACTGCTTTGGCGGTGCCGGCGGTCAGCACGCCTGCGCCGTGGCCGACTGCCTGGGCATCCGCACCGTGTTCATCCACCCGCTGGCGGGGGTGCTCTCGGCCTACGGCATGGGCCTGGCCGATATCACCGCCATGGCCCAGCGCAGCGTGGAGGCGCCGCTGGAGCCGGCCAGCGCGCCGCTGCTTGAGCGCGTCATCGACGAGCTCACCGCCGAGGCGCGGGCCGAGCTGGCCGAGCAGGGGCTGGCCGCCGATGCGGCGATGGTGTACGTGCAGGCCCATGTGCGCTACGCCGGCACCGACACCGCGCTGGTGGTCCCCGGTGGTGCGGATGTGGCCGCCCTGGACGAGGCCTTCGCCCGCGCGCACCGGCAGCGGTTTGGCTTCGTCCTGGAAGACCGCCCGCGGGTGATCGAGGCGCTCAGCGTCGAGGCGATCCACCGCGCGGCGGCCGTGGAGGCCCCGGAGGATGAGGCGCCGTCACCGGCGGACCCGCCGCAGCCACTGGCCCGGGTGCAGGCCTGGGACGGCCAGCGGATCACCGAGCAGCCGGTCTACGCCCGCGCCGACCTGGTGCCGGGGATGCGCATCCCGGGGCCGGCGATCCTCCAAGAGGAGAATGCCACCACGGTGATCGATGCCGGCTGGCAGGGCGAGGTCACCGCCTGCGATCACCTGATCCTGCGCCGCGCGGTGACCGTGGGGGGCGGGACGCTGGCGCAGGCGCCGCAGGTCGACACCCGCCGCCCCGATCCGGTGCTGCTGGAGGTGTTCAACAACCTGTTCCGCTCCGTCGCCGAGCAGATGGGTACGACGCTTGCCGGCACGGCGCAGTCGGTGAACATCAAGGAGCGGCTCGACTTCTCCTGCGCGCTCTTCGACGCCGAGGCGAACCTGGTGGCCAACGCGCCGCACATCCCGGTCCACCTCGGCTCGATGTCGGAGTCGGTGCGCGCCATCCTGCGCGCCCGTGGCGCGAGCATGCGTCCCGGGGATTGCTATCTGCTCAACGACCCGTACCACGGCGGCACGCACCTGCCGGATCTCACGGCGGTGACGCCGGTCTTCTCCGAGGATGGCGAGGAGCTGCTCTTTTTCTGCGCCAGCCGCGGCCACCACGCCGATGTGGGCGGCCGCACGCCGGGGTCGATGCCGGCGGACTCCACCTGCGTGAGCGAGGAGGGGGTGCTCATCAACGACCTGCAGGTGGTCGCCGAGGGGCGCTTTCTGGAGGAGGCGTTCACCGCGGCGATGGGCGCCGGGCCGTATCCGGCGCGCAACGTGGCGCAGAACATCGCCGATCTGAAGGCGCAGATCGCCGCCAACGAGAAGGGCGTGGCCGAACTGCGGCGCATGGTCGAGCAGTTCGGCCTGCCGGTGGTCCAGGCCTACATGGGGTTCGTCCAGGAGAACGCCGCCGAGCACGTGCGCCGGGTCATCGATGGGCTCAGCGACGGTGATTTCACCGTCGAGATGGACAGCGGGGCTCGGATCCGCGTGGCGGTGCGCCCGGATCACGCCGCCCGCCGGGTGCGCATCGACTTCGCCGGGACATCGGAGCAGCTGCCAAGCAATTTCAATGCGCCGCTGGCCATCACCCGGGCGGCGACGCTCTACGTCTTCCGCACGCTGGTCGATGACGACATCCCGCTCAACGACGGCTGCCTGCAGCCGCTGGAGATCGCCGTGCCGGAGGGCTCGATGCTCAACCCGCGCCATCCGGCGGCCGTGGTCGCCGGCAACGTGGAGACCTCCCAGGCCGTCACCGATGCCCTCTACGGGGCGCTGGGGGCGATGGCCGCCAGCCAGGGCACCATGAACAACCTGACCTTCGGCAACCAGCGCCACCAGTACTACGAGACCCTTTGCGGCGGTGCCGGGGCCGGGCCGGGGTTCGCCGGCAGCTCGGCGGTGCATACGCACATGACCAACTCGCGCCTGACCGACCCGGAGGTGCTGGAGTGGCGCTACCCGGTGCGCGTCGAGTGTTTTGCCATCCGCCACGGCAGCGGCGGTGCCGGGGCGTATCCCGGCGGGGCGGGGGTGATCCGGCGGCTGTGCTTCCTCGAGCCGATGACGGTGGTCACGCTGATGAACCGGCGCCGGGTGCCGCCCTTCGGGCTGGCCGGGGGCGGGGATGCGGCGTGCGGGCGCAATGCCATCGAGCGCAGCGACGGCGGCGTCGAGGAGCTTCCGGGTACCGCCACCCGGGAGCTCGCCGCGGGGGATCGGATCGTCATCGAGACCCCCGGTGGCGGCGGCTACGGGGGCGGCTGAGCGCCGCCCCCGGGCTGCCTAGAAGCGCACCGGCAGGCGCAGGGTGACCTGCACATCCGGAGCCTGCTCGGTCACCCCTACGCCCACGGAAAGCCCCAGGCTGCTGCGCGGGCCGAGCCGGTGCGAGGCGCCAAGCAGCAGCGAGCCCACTTGGAAACGGCCAAACTCCGGATCGGGGTTTTGCACGTCGGTACGCGTGCGCTGCACCGTCGTGTGGTCGTAGCCGAGGCTCAGCGAGGTGTGGTCGTTGAGCGACAGGCCCATGCCGAAGCTCACCCCGATGGCGCTGCCCGGCTCGATGCGTACGCGATCGCCGCTGCGCAGGGTGACGGTGCGGGGGACGTTGTAGAGGTAGCTCAGGCTGCCGTAGAGCACCGCCGGCTCGGAGGGGTAGACCCAGTTGAGGCTGGGCTGGACGGCGTAGAAGCCGCTGCCGGTGGGCTGTTCGGTGTAGATGGAGACGTTGGGTCCATCGCCGTCGCTGTCGTCGAGCGGGATCTCGGTGGTCTCCACCTCGAACGGGTCCCGGCCGGTACGGCTCTTCATCCGCAGGCCGCCGGTGAAGATCACCCCGTCACCGCGGCCGCTGCTGAGCTGATAGCGCAGGGAGGCCTCCACGTCGCCCAGGCCGTAGCCGGTGGACTCGACCACACCCGCGGTATCGCTCGCCTGGAGCACCTCGCGCTCGCGCACCTGCTCCTCGCGGTAGACGTAGGGGATGCGTGTCTCCACCTCCAGCCGGTCGGTGAGCCCGTAGCGCAGGCCCAGCGCGGCGGTGAGGCTCTCGCGCTGGGTCTGGCGCACCGAGATCAGTCCCACGGCGATGGCCGGCAGGATGGTGACGCCGTCGATCGCCACCAGGGTCGAGGTGGACTGCGAGTAGCTCAGCGAAGGCTCCGCGGTGAACGAACCCTGCGGCGAGAGGATGGTGCGTTGCTGCAGCCCGCCGGCGGTCTCCTGGGGCGGGGGCGGGGCGCCCACCGCCTCCGGGGTGTCGGCGATGGCCAGCAGCGGCGCGGTGGCCAGCAGCGCGGCCAGGGTGGCGCCGGTCCAGCGCCGCCGCCGGCTCATGGCTGCAGCCCCAGGCGGTGCATGATGCGATAGAGCGTCACCCGCGAGATGCCCAGCTCGCGGGCCGCCCGTGAGACATTGCGCTCGCAGCGGGCCAGGGCGCCGAGGATCGCCGCCCGTTCCGCCCGAGCGCGGGCGTCGTCCAGGGTCTCGACCTGGCGGATCGGCCCCTGCCGGGCCTCCAGGCCAAGATCGCCGGGGGTGAGCAGGGGGCGGTGGCCCATGGCCACGGCGCGCTGGATGCGGTTGATCAGCTCGCGCACGTTGCCCGGCCAGCTGTGCCGGCGCAGCGCCCCCAGCGCCGGGCCGGTGAAGCCGCGCACCGGGCTGAGGTAGGCGCTGCGAAAGCGCTCCAGGAAGACGTGGGCCAGGCGCTCGATGTCGTCGCCCCGTTCGCGCAGGGGCGGGATGTCGATGCGCAGCACGTTGAGCCGGTAGTAAAGATCCTCGCGAAAACGCCCGGCCTCCACGGCGGCGGCCAGGTCCACGTGGGTGGCGGCGACGACGCGCACGTCCAGCGGCACGCGCTCGGTGCCCCCGACCCGGGTCACTGCCCGCTCCTCGAGCACACGCAGCAGATTGACCTGGTGCTCCAGGGTCAGCTCGCCGACCTCATCGAGGAGGATGGTGCCGCCCTGGGCCCGCTCCAGGTGCCCGCAGCGGCGCTGCTGTGCCCCGGTGAACGCGCCGCGCTCATGGCCGAAGAGTTCCGACTGGACCAGATTGGTTGGGATGGCGCCGCAGTTGACCGCCACGAAGGGGCCGGCGGCACGGGATGAGGCGTGGTGGATGGCCTGGGCGGCCAGCTCCTTGCCCGAGCCGCTCTCGCCGTGGATGAGCACCGTGGCCGGGCAGCGCGCCACCTTGGCCAGGTCCCGGCGCAAAGCCTGGATGCCGGGGCTGTCGCCGAGGATGCCGCCGGTATCGGCGGTCAGCTCCGCCTGACGAGCCCGGGTGTGGCGGCGCAGTTGCCCCATGCCGGCGGCGTGGCCGAGAACGGCCGCAAGCCGGTCGGGGTCCGCGGGGAGGGTGTGGAAGTCGAAGAAGGCGGTGGCCAGCAGGTCTTCCAGCGCATCGTGGCTCTGCCCGTCGGGCGGATCGCAGAGGGCGATCCACTCCACGCCGCTGCCTCCGGCGAGAAAGCGCTGGCAGGCGTCGATATTGTCGGCGACCACCCGCATCAGCCCCACCGGCGGGTGGTCGGCGGTGAGCAGCCGCTCGATGGTTGCCCAGTCCTCGACACGGGTCAGGGACCAGCCCGGCGGCTCGGCGCTCGGGCGCACGGGTTGGGCGGGGGTGCCGGGGGTGACGCTCAGGACGCTGCGCAGACCCGCGGCGGCGCGGGCGAGGGTCGGTGCTCCCATGCGGTTGTCTCTCCTGGCAGGTGGTTCAGGATGGACACACCGCGAAGCAGAATCCGTGCCATCGAGCCAGGTATTTGATCAGAGAGGTTTTTTATAGAGGGGGCAGCCGCTTCGGCGATGCGGTGTTAAGACCGCCGACAGCGCCCGGGTTGCATCATCCCAAGGAACCGGCCGGAAAACCGGCCAGAAAACCGGCCAATCCTATGCTGTCGTTTTTCTAAAACGCTGATAATGTGGGTCTTATGGACAAAGGAGAGGCGGACAAGGAAGCGGCCATCAAGGCGGCAGAAGATCGCGGCGAACCGGGCCAAAAGCAGCCGCGCACCGCTCTACCTCGCTTTTCCGGTGCGGCTGGCGCCGCGGCTCATGCCAGGGCTTTTCCCGGAGATGCCGTACGAGGCAGGAGAATAGGAGTTTGGGGAGGGATGGTGGAGCCGAGGGGAGTCGAACCCCTGACCTCGACAATGCGAATGTCGCGCTCTCCCAACTGAGCTACGGCCCCATCGATCAGTTGCGCACTTTACCATGCGCTGGCGCGGCACAAAACCCCCGGGCGGCCCCTTGCAACCGGCCGGCGGCCCTTGGAAACTCCCCGGCATGGATACCCTGACGCTGCCCCGCCCCGACGACTGGCACCTGCATCTGCGTGACGGTGCCCTCATGCAGGCCGTGGCCCCCCAGGCCGCGGCGGTCTTCTCGCGCGCGATCATCATGCCCAACCTGCAGCCGCCGGTGACCACGGTGGAGCAGGCGGCGGCCTATCGGCAGCGCATCCTCGGTGCGCTGCCGGCGGGCGCGACCTTCGAGCCGCTGATGACGCTCTATCTCACCGACAACACCCTGCCCGAGGAGATCGCCCGGGCGTCGGCCAGCGGCTTCGTGCACGCCGTCAAGCTCTACCCGGCCGGAGCCACCACGCACTCCGATGCCGGCGTTACCGATCTGCTGCTCTGCTACGACGCCCTGGCGGCCATGGAGGAGCACGGGCTGCCGCTGCTTATCCACGGCGAGCGGACCGGGCCGGAGCTGGATATCTTCGAGCGCGAGACCGCCTTCATCGATGATGTCCTGCAGCCTCTGCTCGATCGCCACCCGCGGCTGAAGGTGGTCCTCGAGCACGTGACCACCGCCGAGGGCGCCGAGCTGGTCACCGGCGACGATCCCCGCCTGGCCGGGACCTTTACGCCGCAGCACCTGCTCTACAACCGCAATGACCTGCTCGTCGGCGGGCTCAAGCCGCACTACTACTGCATGCCGATCCTCAAGCGCGAGGCCGACCGCGAGGCGCTGCTCGAGGCGGCCACCTCGGGGCATCCACGGGTCTTTCTGGGCACCGACTCCGCCCCCCATCCGCAGGGCGCGAAGGAGTCGGCCTGCGGCTGTGCCGGCTGCTACACCGCGCCCATCGCGCTGTCGCTTTACGCGGAGGCCTTCGAGGCGGCCGGGGCGCTGGAGCGGCTGGCGGACTTTGCCGGGCGCAACGGCCCGGCCTTCTACGGATTGCCGGTCAACCAGGAGACGGTGACCCTGGAGCGGGCCCCGCTGGAGGTGCCGCAAAGCTACCCCGGCGGCGACGAGCCGGTGGTGCCGCTGCGCGCCGGCGAGACCCTGACCTGGCGCCTGCGCCAACCCTAGGGTGGGTGGGATGAGCCTGCCCGGGACCCGTTTTACGATGCCCGCCAGGCGGTGGCCGAGTTCGGTCGGCGCCGCGGACCTGCCGCAGAGGATGGAGACACCATGAGCGACGAGACGGTTCAGCAGACCATTGCCCGTCAGGTGACGGAGAACCCGATCCTGCTGTACATGAAGGGCAGCCCGGATCAGCCCATGTGCGGCTTCTCGCAGCGGGCGGCCCAGGCGCTGGCCGGCTGCGGGCGGGAGTTCGCCTACGTGGACGTGCTCCAGGATGAGCGCATCCGTCAGGGCATCAAGGACTACGGCGACTGGCCGACCATCCCGCAGCTCTACATCGACGGGGAGCTGGTCGGCGGCTGTGACATCATCATGGAGATGTTCGACTCCGGCGAGCTCCAGCAGATGGTCGAGGCCGCCGGGGCCGGCGCCAGCGGCTGACGGCGGCGGCTTGCTCGCGGGCACGGGGCGCCGTAGCATGCGGCACCTTCACCCAGTTACGGCAGCCCCATGAGCGAGCACAACGCCCCGCAGACGTCGTCGGACGACCCAAGGCGTATCCAGAGCACCGAGATCCCGCCGCTGCGTACCCGCTTCCGGGCCTTCCTGCCGGTGGTGGTGGACGTGGAGACGGGCGGGCTGCAGGCGGAGACCGATGCGCTGCTGCAGATCGCCGCGGTGATCCTGCGTGCCGATGAGCAGAGCGGCCGGCTCTATCCGGCGGAGACGCACACCTGCCACGTCCAGCCGTTCGAGGGCGCGCGCATCGACCCCAAGGCGCTGGAGCTCAACGGCATCGACCCGGAGCATCCGCTGCGCATGGCGGTGCCCGAGCGGGATGCCCTGGGCAAGGTGTTCAACCCGGTTCGCCAGGAGCTGCGCAACACCGGCTGCAACCGGGCGGTGCTGGTCGGCCACAACGCCTTCTTCGACCTGGCCTTCCTCAATGCCGCGGTGACGCGGACCAACTTCAAGCGCAACCCCTTTCATCCCTTCTCGAGCTTCGATACCGCCACCCTGGGCGGGCTCGCCTACGGGCAGACGGTGCTGGCCAAGGCGGTGAAGGCGGCGGGGATCGAGTGGGACGCCAAGGAGGCCCACTCGGCCATCTACGACGCCGAGAAGACCGCCGAACTCTTCTGCGCCATCGTCAACCGCTGGGACGAGCACTGCGGTCGGCCATCGAGCTTCTAAGTCCCCTCGGCGGTCCCGACACCTCCGGACCGTGAATCCAAGGGGTTGCGGTGCTTGCGCCGGTTTCAGCCGGCGGTTAATTTAGGCGTTTTTGCCCGGCTCCCGGAGTCGGTTGCCGCGTGTATGAGACCGCCCATGGAAGCCCTGATCCCGACCTACAATCGCCTGCCCGTTGCCTTCGCCCGGGGTGAGGGGGCGTGGCTCTACGACGAGCAGGGCCACGCCTACCTCGATGGGGTGGCCGGCATCGCCGTTTGCGGGCTGGGCCACAGCCATCCGGCCATCGCCCGTGTGGTGGCCGAGCAGGCGCAGACCCTGGTGCACACCTCGAACCTCTACCGGGTGCCGCTGCAGGAGCGCCTGGCCGAGCGCCTGTGCGCCGCCGCCGGGATGAGCGCGGCGTTCTTCTGCAACTCCGGCGCGGAGGCCAACGAGGCGGCCATCAAGCTCGCCCGCCGCCACGCGGCCGCGCTGGGGGTGGGGGCACCGCAGATCGTGGTCGCCGACGGCGCCTTCCACGGGCGGACCCTGGGGGCGCTGGCGGCCACCGGCAATCCCGCCGCCCACGAGGGCTTCGCGCCGCTGCCCGAGGGGTTCCGGCGCGTGCCCTACGGCGACGCCGACGCCGTGGCGGCCATCGACGACGACGCCGTGTGTGCCGTGCTGGTGGAGCCGATCCAGGGCGAGGGCGGGGTGCGGATCCCGCCGGCGGATTACCTGGCGCGGCTGCGGCGGATCTGCGACGAGCGCGGCTGGCTGCTGATGCTCGATGAAGTGCAGACGGGCATGGGGCGCACCGGGACGCTGTTCGCCTTCGAGCAGGCCGGCATCCGTCCGGATGTGCTGATCCTGGCCAAGGCCCTGGGCAACGGGCTGCCCATCGGCGCCTGCCTGGCCGCGGCCGGGTGCGCCGGGACCCTTGGCCCGGGCAGCCACGGCACCACCTACGGTGGCAATCCGCTGGCCGCCCGTGCGGCGCTGGCGGTGCTCGACACCCTTGAGCGCGAGGACGTGCCGGCGGCGGCCGAGCGCGCCGGCGAGGCGCTGCGCGCCCGCCTGTCCGAGAAGCTGGCCGGGGTGGAGGGGGTCCGCGAGATCCGCGGTCGCGGCCTGATGACCGGCATCGAGCTTGCCGGCGATGCCAGTGCGCTGCCGCGCCGGGCCCTCGACGCGGGGCTGCTGATCAACGTCACCGCCGGCAACGTGGTCCGTCTGGTGCCGCCGCTGATCCTGGACGACGACGAGATCGGCCAGCTCGCCGACGGCGTCGCCGACCTGGTGCGCCGCCACCTGGCCGGCGCCTGACCTGAACCGAACCACGGAGGGCGTCTTTGATGCGCCACTTCCTCACCCTGCGTGACTGCTCCGCCGATGAGATCCACCAGCTGCTGCGCCGGGCCACGGAGCTGCGCGACATGCACCGCGCCGGGCAGCTGCACCAGCCCCTGCAGGGCCGCGTGCTGGGGATGGTCTTCGAGAAGTCTTCCACCCGCACGCGGGTCTCCTTCGAGGCGGGCATGGCCCAGCTCGGCGGCCACGCGCTGTTCCTGTCGCCGCGGGATACCCAACTCGGCCGCGGCGAGCCGGTGGAGGACACGGCGCGGGTGATCTCGCGCATGGTCGATGCGGTGATGATCCGCACCTTCGGCCACGATATGCTGGAGCGCTTCGCCGCGTACTCGGCCGCGCCGGTGATCAACGGCCTCTCGGATCTGTGCCACCCGTGCCAGCTGCTCGCCGACCTGCAGACCTTCACCGAGCACCGCGGGCCGATCACCGATCGGCGCGTGGCGTGGATCGGCGACGGCAACAACATGTGCCACAGTTGGATCGAGGCCGCCGGACTGCTCAGCTTCGACCTGCATATCGCCGCGCCGCCCGGCTACCGCCCGGAAGCGGATATCCTGGCGCTCGGCGGCGAGCGGGTGCAGCTCTTCGACGACGCCTACGCCGCCGCCGAGGGGGCCGATCTGGTGACCACCGATGTCTGGGCGAGCATGGGCCAGGAGAGCGAGCAGGCCGCCCGCGAGGAGGCCTTCCGCGGCTTCTGCGTGACCGAGTCGCTGATGGAGTGCGCCGGCCCCGAGGCGCTGTTCATGCACTGCCTGCCCGCGCACCGCGGCGAGGAGGTGGAGGCCGCCGTGCTCGAGGGGTCGCAGAGCGTCGTCTGGGACGAAGCCGAGAACCGCCTCCACGCGCAGAAGGCGCTGCTGGAATTCCTGATGCTGCCGCCTGAAAACGGTCCGCTGCACCCTGCAGACTGAACCCTGAACGCCAACCACTGAATACTGCCCAGGAGCCTCCCATGTCGGACGTCAAGAAGGTCGTACTTGCCTACTCCGGCGGTCTCGATACCTCCGTGATCCTCAAGTGGCTCGAGGAGACCTACGGCTGCGAGGTGGTGACGTTCACCGCCGACCTCGGCCAGGGCGAGGAGCTCGAGCCCGCCCGGCGCAAGGCGGAGGCGTTCGGGATCCGCGAGATCTACGTCGACGATCTGCGCGAGGAGTTCGCCCGCGATTTCGTCTTCCCGATGTTCCGCGCCAACGCCGTCTACGAGGGCGAGTACCTGCTCGGCACCTCCATTGCCCGGCCGCTGATCGCCAAGCGGCAGGTAGAGATCGCCCGTGAGACCGGTGCGGACGCCGTCGCCCACGGCGCCACCGGCAAGGGCAACGACCAGGTCCGCTTCGAGCTCGGCTACTACGGTCTGGAGCCGGGGATCAAGGTCATCGCGCCGTGGCGTGAGTGGGATCTCAACTCCCGCGAGCGGCTGTTGCAGTACGCCGAGCGCCACGGCATCGACATCGAGGGCAAGCGCGAGGAGGGCGGCGCGCCGTACTCCATGGACGCCAACCTGCTGCACATCTCCTACGAGGGCGGGGTCCTGGAGGACACCTGGACCGAGGCCGAGGAGCGCATGTGGCTGTGGACCACCGCCCCGGAAGCGGCGCCGGATGAGCCGCAGTACGTGGACATCGAGTTCGCCGGCGGCGATCCGGTGGCCATCGACGGCGAGCGCCTCTCGCCGGCGGCGCTGCTCGGCCGGCTCAATGACCTCGGCGCCCGCCACGGCATCGGCCGGATCGACATCGTCGAGAACCGTTACGTGGGCATGAAATCCCGCGGCTGCTACGAGACCCCGGGCGGGACCATCCTCCTGCGCGCCCACCGCGCCATGGAGTCGATCACCCTCGATCGCGACGCCGCCCACCTCAAGGACGAGCTGATGCCGCGCTACGCCGAGCTGGTCTACAACGGCTACTGGTTCGCCCCGGAGCGCGAGGCGCTGCAGGCGATGATCGATCAGACCCAGCAGGTGGTCGAGGGCACCGTGCGCCTGAAGCTCTACAAGGGCAATGTCGTCGTCGTCGGCCGCCAGTCGCCAAAGAGCCTCTTCGACGCGTCGGTGGCCACCTTCGAGGACGACGCCGGGGCCTACGACCAGAAGGACGCCGAGGGCTTCATCCGCCTCAACGCCCTGCGTCTGCGCCTCGGCGCCAAACGCCGCGGCTGACCCCGGTCGGGCAGGGCAGTCGCTGCCGGTGGGCCGCCGGCGGCGGTGCCCGCTGCCTGGCGGGGCGGCGCGTGAGGGAATCGACCGGGGCGCATCGGCGCCCCGGCCCTCAGGTCCGCTCCGGGGCCTTCTCCGGGAAGCTGCACAGATCGGCGATAACGCACGCCCCGCAGCGGGGGCGGCGAGCGGTGCAGGTGTAGCGCCCGTGCAGGATCAGCCAGTGGTGGGCGTGGAGCCGGAACGGCTCCGGCGTCACCGCCTCCAGCCCTTCCTCCACCTCGCGCACGTTCTTCCCCGGCGCCAGCCCGGTGCGGTTGGCGACGCGGAAGATGTGCGTATCCACGGCGATGGTCGGCTCGCCGAAGGCGACGTTGAGGATGACGTTGGCCGTCTTGCGCCCGACGCCGGGTAGCGCCTCGAGGGCGGCGCGCTCGCGGGGGACCGCGCCGCCGTGGTGCTCGATCAGCTGCCGGCTGGCGGCGATGATGTTGCGCGCCTTGTTGTTGTAGAGGCCGATATGCTGGATGTACGGCTTGAGCCCGTCCTCGCCCAGCTCCAGCATCGCCTGGGGGGTGTTGGCCACCGGGAAGAGGGCCCGGGTGGCGCGGTTGACGCTCTCATCGGTGCTCTGCGCCGAGAGCGAGACCGCCACCAGCAGCTCGAAGGGGGTCTCGTAGAGCAGCTCCGTCTGCGGCTCGGGCAGCGCCTCGCTCAGCCGCCGGTAAAGCTCGTAGCGCTGCTCAGCGTCCATGGCGGTCGTCGATGCGGTTCTTGATCGCCAGCAGCAGGGCCAGGCCGATGAACGCCCCGGGCGGCAGGATGGCGAGCAGGAAGACGTCGCCGTCGACCAGTTCCACCGTCCAGCCGGCGGCGGCCGGGCCGAAGAGCTGCTCGGCGCCGTCGAGCAGGGTGCCGCGGCCGATGAGCTCGCGCAGGGCGCCGAGGACGATCAGCACGGCGGCGAAGCCGGTGCCGGTCGCGATCCCATCCAGCGCCGCCGGGCCCACCGGCTGCCGCGAGGCGAACGCCTCGGCGCGGGCGAGGATGGCGCAGTTGGTGACGATCAGCGGCAGGAACAGCCCCAGGGTGCGGTAGAGGTCGTGGAGCCACGCCGCCACCACCAGCTCGACGATGGTGACGAAGGCGGCGATGACCAGGATGAACACCGGGATGCGCACATCCTGCGGAACGATGTTGCGGATCAGCGAGACCACCACGCTCGAGGCGGTGACCACCAGCAGCGTGGCGATGCCCAGGCCCAGCCCGGCCACGGCGGTGGTGGTCACCGCCAGCAGCGGGCAGAGGCCAAGGAGCTGGACCAGGGCGGCGTTGTTGCCCCACAGGCCGTCGCGGAAGATGCTGCGGGTCGTCGGTGTCTCGCTCATCCGGTGGGCCCCTCGTCGCTGTGGCCGTCGGCTTCGGGGTCGATGGCGGTGGCGTCCTCGGCGTGGGCTTCACCGCGGTAGGCCTCCGGTTCGGCGGCGTGGTCGATCAGCACCGCGCGCACGGCGTCGATCACCGCCCGGGCGGTGATGGTCGCCCCGGTGATGCCGTCGAACGCCCCGCCGTCCTGGCGCACGCGCCAGTCCGCCTCCGGCGGCTCGCCCAGGGCCCGGTTGTCGAAGCCGTGGATCCAGTCGCTGCGTGCCGTCTCGATGGCGTCCCCAAGCCCCGGTGTCTCGCGGTGGGCCACGGTGCGCACGCCGATGATCTCGCCGTCGGCGTCGATGCCCACAAGCAGGCGGATGGTGCCGGCGTAGCCCTCCGGCGTTTCCACCTCGACCGCCGCGCCCAGGTACGTGTCGTCGGCGTAGGCGGGGTAGATGCGCAGCGGCGTGGCGTGATCCAGCGGGTTGGGGCGCTCGTAGACCTGCTCTTCCGGGGCGTTGTCGTGGCCGTCGGGCAGCACCGCGGCCAGGCGATCGAGCACCACCTGGCGCTCGGCGGTGGCGATCTGCTCGCGGGTCTGCTCGTGGACCAGTGCCACCGCAGCCAGACCGATGCCCACGAACAGGGCCAGGATGCCCCCGGCGCGCAGGCTCACCGGTAGCGTCATGCCGCCTCCCCAGCGCTGCGGCGTACCACGTAGTCGAGCAGCGGTGCGGTGGCGTTGAGCATCAGCACGGCGAAGGCGAAGCCGTCCGGATGACCGCCGAGCTCACGGATGACCAACGCCACCACGCCGATCAGCGCCGCGTAGATCAGCCGCGCCGTGGGCTCGCGCGGGGCGCTGACCGGGTCCGTGGCGATGAAAAAGGCCACCAGCAGCGTCGCCCCGGAGAGCAGATGGAAGAGCACCGGGGCGCCGTCGCCGAGCTGCAGGAGCGCGGCGGTGGCAGCGGTGCCGGCAAGCACGCCCAGCGGCAGGCGCCAGTCGATGATGCGCAGCGTTAGCAGGAAGGCGCCGCCGAGCAGGAAGGCGCCGCCGAGCCACAGCCAGGCCCCGGCGGCCTGGGTCTGCCCGAGCAGCCCGCCGTCGCCGGGCAGGGCGGCAAAGCCCTCGGTGGCCAGCCGGTCCAGCGGCGTGGCGTGGGTCATGGCGTCGGTGATCGGCGCCAGGGCGCCGGTAAGGAAGTACTGCAGGGCCTCTGCGGCGGGGATCGCCGCGCCCAGGCCGGGCTCCGGCGCCGGCCACAGGCTCACCGCCTGCGGGAAGGCGAGGACCACCGCCAGGTAGCCGACCATGGCCGGGTTGAAGATGTTCTGGCCCAGTCCGCCGTAGACCTGTTTGCCCAGCAGCACCGCCAGGGCGCCGGCCAGCGCCGGGATCCAGAAGGGCAGCAGCGGCGGCAGGGCGATGCCGATGATCAGCGCCGCCAGCGGCGTGCTGCCGTCGGCCAGCGCCGGACCCACCGGGCGGCCACGCAGGCGCAATACCAGAGCCTCGGCGGCCACACCGGCGGTGAGTGCCGCGCCGATGTTCAGCAGGACACCGACGCCGAAGAGCCAGACCAGCACGCCGGCCCCCGGCAACAGGGCGAGCAGGACCAGCCCCATGATCCTGGGCGTTGTGGGTGCCGCCAAGCTCAACCCTCCGTGGTCTCGCCCGAGCGGTTCTGTTCGGCCTTGGCGGCCATGGCTTCACGCTTGCGCCGGCGCGCCTCTTCCTTCTCGCGCTGGCGGCGTGCCTCGCGGGCCTGTCGGGCCTCGTGGCGCTGCCGGGCCCGTTCGGCCTGCTCCCGCTCGCGCATGCGGGAGCGGGCAACGTCCCGGGCGTGCCCGGTGATCGCCGCCAGGGGGATGGAGCTGGGGCAGACCAACTCGCAGCTCGAGCAGCCGGTGCAGCGCATGGGGTCGATGTCGATGTGCTCGGCGGCCTCGCCGACGCCGACACCGGCGCGGATGCGTCGGGCCATCTCGAACGGTTGCAGGCCTTCGGGGCAGACCTCGGCGCAGCGTCCACAGCTGATGCACGGCTGCTCGAACAGCGGCGCCTCGTCGGCGGACTCGACCACGACGCCGTTCATGCCGTGGGTCAGCGGCACCTGCCGGTCGGTGACCGGGGTGCCCATGATGCCGCCGCCGACGATGGTCCGGCAGCCGGGTGTGCCGGCCCGGCCGATCAGGGCGGCCAGCGGCGTGCCCACCCGGACCCAGTAATTGCCCGGCTCGGCGATGCCGCCGCCGGTGACGGTCACCAGCCGCTCCACCGACGGCTCGCCCTGGTGGACGGCGCGGTGGATGGCGTCGAGGGTGGAGACGTTCTGGCAGACCACCCCCACCGCCGGCGGCCGGGCGCCGGGGGGCACGGTGCGTCCGGTGGCGGGGTAGACGATGTGGCGCTCGTTGCCGGCCGGGTAGTCGCCGCCGACGCGCACCACCTGGATGTCCGCCTCGGCGGTTTCGATGGCCGCCTCGGCCGCCGCGGCGGCTTCCGGGGCCGAGTTCTTCACCGCGACGAGGATGCGCTCGGCGCCGCAGGCCCGGGCGGCGATGCGGGCGCCGTCGATGATCGCCTCGGCGCGCATGCGCAGCAGCGTCTCATCGCAGGTGAGGTAGGTGTCGCACTCGACCCCGTTGACCACCAGGGTATCGACGCCGCTGCGCGCGGCGTCGGCGAGTTTCAGTGCCGAGGGGAAGGCTGCCCCGCCCATGCCGCGCACGCCGGCATCGGCGATGCGTCGCAGCAGGACCTCCGGCTCCGCCTGCAGCGGGTCCTCGATGGTCGCCATGGCCGTCTCGCGGCAGTCGGCGCCGTCGGCCTCAAGGATCAGGCACGGCGCGGTACCACCGGCCGGGTGGACGATGGGCCGGCGCTCGATGGCGCTGACCACGCCGGAAGTGGGCGCGTGCAGCGGCACGCCGCTGTGCCCCTCGGTGATCCGCGTGCCACGGCGGACGTGCTCACCCACGGCCACGGTGGCCGGCACCTCGGCGCCGGTGTGATCGAGCAGCGGCAGCACCAGCTGGGCCGGCAGCGCCAGGCTGCCCAGTGGGCCGTTGCGCGAGCGGTCCTTGGCGCCCGCCACGGCGACGCCCCGGCGCCGTGGCTGCACCTCTTGGTGGCGCAGCGGGCCGGGGCGCTGCTCGGGCCGGGCGGTGGTCGACTGCGGCGTCGGCAGCGGCCGGATGCGGGCGTTCAGTGGCGGTTCCACCGGCTGCATGGTGATGCAGTCCATGGGGCAGGCCTCGACGCACAGCCGGCAGCCGGTGCATTCGTCGGCGAGGACGGTGTGCACCTGGCGCTGGGCGCCGACGATGGCGTCTACCGGGCAGGCCGGCAGGCAGCGGGTGCAGCCGATGCACTGGCTCTCGTCGATGAAGGCCACCGCCGGCCCGGTGTTGTCCTCGGCCACCGGCTCGGGGTCGACCTGCAGGAGATCGGCGATGGCCCTTGCCGTGGCGTTGCCGCCGGGCGTGCACAGGTTGGTGGCGGCCTCGCCGGCGGCCACGGCCTCGGCGTAGGGCCGGCAGCCCGGATAACCGCACTGGCCGCACTGGGTCTGCGGCAGCAGCTCGTCGATGTGCCCGACCACCGGGTCGCGCTGCGCGGCCAGGCGGCGCCCGGCGGCGCCGAGACCGACACCGCAGAGACCGGCGATGGCTGTGAGGGTCAGGACCGCGCTGAACATACGATACAGGGTAACATGATCGGTGGTGGCCTCACGTCGTCGGACCCGGCAGCAGGTTCAGTCGGGTCATGCGCAGGGATTCGTCCTGGGGGCGGGGCTGTTCCCGCTCCTCGGCCGCCTCGAGGACCTCGGGGGCGGCGTAGATGGTGGCCTCGGCGCGCAGCGCCAGGGCGATGGCGTCGCTGGAGCGGCTGTCGATGTAGCGCACCGCATCGCCGTCCTCCGGCTTGAGGGCCAGGGCGGCGACGTAGGCGCCGTTGACGATGGCGTCGATGTAGACCGCCTCGAGGCTGTAGCCGGTGGCGCGCAGCACGCTGCCGAACAGATCGTGGGTCATCGGCCGCGGCGGCTCGACGCCGTGCAGGGCGTCGTGGATGGCCTGCGCCTCGGCCGGGCCGATGAAGATCGGCACCACCCGCTCGCTGTCCGGCTCGCCGAGCAGGACCACCGGCGCCGGCGCGCCGCCCTCCTCCAGGGCCAGGGTGGTGACCTCGACGGCCACCATGTCCTCGGGTTCGACAGCCAGTTCGCGCTCCTCGGCCTGGGCCAGGCCGGCGAAGCCCATGAAGCCCATGGAGAGGATGCCGGCGCTGACCAGGGCGATCGGCGCGCCGCGGAAGGCGCGCGGCACTTCGGCGCTCTCCAGGCGCTCACGCAGGGCGGCGAAGATCACCAGCACCAGCCCGAAGCCGGCCGCCGCCGCGGCGCCGTAGACCGCCGAGGCGATGAGGTCGTGGTCACCGCGCAGGTTGAGCAGGGCGACGCCGAGCACCGCGCAGTTGGTGGTGATCAGCGGCAGGTAAAGGCCGAGCACCTGCTGCAGCATGGGGCTGGTGAAGCGCACGGCCATCTCGGTCAGCTGCACGGCGATGGCGATGATCAGGATGAAGGTCGGCGTGCGCAGGTACTCGGCATCGAGCGGCACCAGGATGTACGTGAAGGCCAGGTAGCTCAGCACCGAGGCGAGGGTCAGCACGAAGGCGGTGGCCGCCGCCATGCCCGCGGCGGTCTCCACCTTGCGCGAGACGCCCAGAAACGGGCACAGCCCGAGGAACTGGGTGAGCACGAAGTTGTTGACCAGCACGGCCGCCACGGCCAATAACAGGAGATCCATCGCCATCCCCGTGTTGGAAATCGGTGGCTTGATCCGTTACGAACAGGGTGAACTTAACACCCCAACCTTATTGTCCACTACTTGATGAACAACCCACAGGTGGAAAGCCTTATGACGGTAGCACACGGAATGCAGCATCGACGTACGCCGCTGGTTCTGGGGGCCGTGCTGGCAATGGCCCTGATCGCTCTGGTGAGCACGCCGGCGCTGGCCGACGATCTGGAGCACCTCCAGCCGGACGAGCGCAATACGGTGGAGATCTTCCAGCGCTACGGGCCTTCGGTGGTGGCCATCGAGGTGGAGGTCCGGGGTGAGCGCGTGGATCCCTTCGAGCGTATTCCGGAGGGGATGATCCCGCCGCAGTTCCGCGAGTTCTTCGAGCGCGATCGTCCGCGCGGCGAGGCGCCCCGGCGCCAGGGGGCGGGCAGTGGCTTCCTGATCGATAGCGACGGCCATATCGTCACCAACTACCACGTCATCCGCAACGCCCTGGAGGAGGAGGGCGTGGAGCTGCGCGAGGGCGCATCGGTGAAGCTCAGCTTTGCTGAGCACGACGCCGTACCGGCCCGGGTGGTCGGCGCCAACGCCCTCTACGACCTGGCCCTGCTCAAGCCCGAGGATCCGGGGGCCGTCCCGGAGGACGCCGAGCCGCTGACCCTGGCCGATTCCGATCAGGCGCTGGTCGGGCAGAAGACCATTGCCATCGGCAATCCCTTCGGGCTCAGCTCGACGGTAACCACGGGGATCGTCTCAGGCGTCGGCCGGGACCTGCCGGGGATCGGGCAGATCGAGATCCCCATGATTCAGACGGACGCCGCGATCAACCCCGGCAACTCCGGCGGGCCGCTGCTCAACTCCGCCGGCGAGGTGATCGGCGTGAACACGGCCATCGTCCCCGGCGGCGGCGGGCTGACCGGCCGTGGCGGTTCGGTGGGCGTGGGCTTTGCCGTGCCGAGCAATCTGCTCCAGGAGAGCCTGGGCGAGATGGAGGAGGGCGGCCTCACGGATCTGACCTCCCGGGCTCGTCTGGGGGTGATGGTCGCCGGCCTGGAGGGGTATCCCGAGGGGATCCGCGAGCGGCTGAACCTCCCCGAGCGCGGGGTGATGGTGGTCGATGTGGAGTCCGGCAGTCCGGCCGAGGAGGCGGGCCTGCAGGGGGCTTCGTTCGAGGTGAGCGTCCAGGGGCGCGCCATGCCGGCGGATGGTGATGTCATCACGCACGTCAACGGTGAGGCGGTCTCGGAGCCGCGGGAGCTGCAGCGGCTGATCTTCGCCCGTCGGGCAGGGGATTCGGTGACGCTGACGGTGCTGCGTGATGGTGCCGAGCGGGAGTTTGAGGTGGAGCTCCGGGAGGTGCCGCGGGAGCAGCAGCGGCGGCGGTAGTCCGGGGCCCCGCGTGGGCGGTTGTACGGGGCCGGCCTGGGCTTGTACGGGGTCCGCGTGGGCGGTTGCGGCGGTGGGGACCCGGTGCCGATGAGCGTGCCCCGCCTGGCGGCGGGGTCCCCTGTGCTGCTCGCTCGGCGGGGCCGCTCGCTCAACTCGCGGCGCTAGCGCGCCGCTCGGACAAGACCTCGCTGTTCAGCGCGAACCAGGAGAGGTTCGCGCTGAACCCCCTTCCGGGCTGCGCTGCTCGGCACGCTCAAAAGGCCACCGGGTCCCCACCGCCACAACCGCCCACGCGGTCTCCGCGGCCCGGGCGAGCAGCGCAGGGGACGCCGCCGTCAGGCAGCGCGCACTCAGCGGCACCCGGCACCCCTCACCCAACCAACGCACACCCGAAACCCCGCCGGATCGCAGCCAGAAAGGGTTACTTCACCCGCATCCCCGGCTCCGCACCGTCCTGCGGACCGACCACCCAGAGATCCTCACCGCCCGGCCCCGCGCAGAGGACCATGCCCTCCGACGTCCCGAAGCGCATCTTGCGCGGCTTGAGGTTGGCCACGCAGACCACCCGCTTGCCCAGCAACTGCTCCGGGCTGTACGCCTGACGCACCCCGGCAAAGACCTGACGCGTCTCGCCGCCGAGATCCAGCTCCAGGCGCAGCAGCTTGTCGGCGCCCTCCACCGTCTCGGCCACCTTGACCTCCGCCACGCGCAGATCCAGCTTGGCGAAGTCCTCGATGGTGATCTGCTCATCGATGGGGTCCTCGGCCAGACGGCCCTTCGGCGCCTCGCTCTGCGCCTCGGTTGATGCCAGGGTCTCCTTGGATGCGTCCACGACGGCCTCCACTTGTTGCGGGTCGATCCGCGTCTTCAGCGGCTTGAACTTGTTGATGCCGTGATCGAGCAGCGGGGCCTGCACGTCCGCCCAGCTCAGCGGCTCGATGTTCAGGAACGCCTCGGCGTCCTCGGCCAGCCGCGGCATGATCGGCTTGATGTACAGGACCAGGATGCGGAAGAGGTTCAGCCCCATGGTGCAGATCTCCTGCACCGCCTGCGCCTGTTCGGGGTCCTTGATCCGCTCCCACGGCTTCTCGGCGTCGATGTACTGGTTCGCCTGGTCGGCCAGGTGCATGATCTCGCGCACCGCGCGGGCGTACTCGCGCTGCTCGTAGAGCTCGGCGATGCGCTCGGCGCTGGCGGTAAAGGTGCGGAACAGCTCCGGGGCGCTGAGCCGCGGCGCCAGGCGGCCGTCGAAGCGCTTGGTGATGAACCCGGCACAGCGGCTGGCGATGTTCACCAGCTTGCCCACCACATCGGAGTTGACGCGCTGGACGAAGTCGTCGAAGGAGAGGTCGATGTCCTCCACCGAATCCGAGAGCTTGGCCGCCGTGTAGTAGCGCAGGTACTCCGGGTCTAGGTGCTCGAGGTAGGTGCGCGCGGTGATGAACGTCCCGCGCGACTTGGACATCTTCTGCCCGTTGACGGTCAGAAAGCCGTGGCAGTAGACCGACGTCGGCGTGCGGTAGCCGGATCCATGGAGCATCGCCGGCCAGAACAGGGTGTGGAAGTAGGCGATGTCCTTGCCGATGAAGTGGTAGAGCTCGGTCTCGTCGGCGCGCTCGGCATCCCAGAAGGCGTCGAAGTCGATGCCGCGCTCCTCGGCCAGACGGCGGAAGCTGGCCATGTACCCGATGGGCGCATCGAGCCAGACGTAGAAGTACTTGTCCTCGGTGCCCGGGATGCGGAAGCCAAAGTACGGCGCGTCGCGGGAGATGTCCCAATCGCGCAGCCCGGCCTCGAACCACTCGTTGAGCTTGTTGATGATCTCCGGCTGCAGGTGCTCGGTGCTGGCCCACTGGCGCAGCATGGCCTCGAAGTCCTGCAGGCGGAAGAACAGGTGCTCGCTCTGGCGGATTTCCGGGCGTTCGCCGGAGATCACCGAGACCGGATCCTGGAGCTCTGCGGGGGTGTAGGTGGCCCCGCACGCCTCGCAGGAGTCGCCGTACTGCTCGGCGGCGCCGCAGCGCGGGCAGGTGCCCTTGATGTAGCGATCGGGGAGGAACATCCCCTCGCCCGGGTCGTAGAGCTGCTCGATGGTGTGGCGCTCGATGTGGCCGCCGGCCTCCAGGCGTTGGTAGATCAGCTCGGCGAAGTGGCGATTCTCCTCCGAGTGGGTGGAGTGGTAGCGGTCGAAGCCGATGAGGAAATCGGCGAAATCGGCCTGGTGGCTGGCGGCCATCTCCTCGATCAGCTGCTCCGGCTCGACGCCGCGCTCCCGTGCCTTCAGCATGATCGGCGTGCCGTGGGCGTCATCGGCGCAGACGTAGTAGCATTCGTTGCCGCGCAGCCGCTGAAAGCGAGCCCAGATGTCGGTCTGGATGTACTCCACCAGGTGGCCCAGGTGGATCGGGCCGTTGGCGTAGGGCAGGGCGCTGGTGACGAGTATGCGGCGTGCCATATCTCCGGATTCGGTTTGCTGTGCGGGAAACCGCGCATTATGCCAGATCCCGCAACATGAACAGGAGGCAGTATGCAACGTTACGGTGGGTGGATGGCGGCGGCCGCCGGCCTCGGCGGCGCCCTGGCCAGTGGCACGGCGCTCAGCGGCCCGCTCCCTGGTGATGCCTACGAGCTCATCGAGGCCGAGCTGATCGACCGGCGCAGCGGCACCGTGGAGCTCTGGCACCAGGAGGTTGATCGCAGCGGGGCAGACGGGGTGGGCACCTTCGGCGCCCTGACCACCCGCGGTACCGGCAATTGGCAGACCACCGTGGGCCTGGGCACCGAGGGTGACGAGGGCGCCGATGCCAATGCCTTCCTGGATGTCGAGGGGCTGTGGCTCTGGCGCGACCGCCACCGCGACGGCTATGGGCTGGGCCTGGCCGCCGGGGCCGACTACGACATCAGCAACGACCAGCGCCGCGAGCACTTCCTGCTGGTGCCGCTGACCGTGGACTGGGGCCAGCGCACCACGGTTCACGCCAACCTGGGCGTCAACCACGATCGCACGGCCGATGACACCGACGGCATCTGGGGCCTGGGCCTGGACTGGCGTTTCACCGAGCGCTGGGACGTGATCCTGCAGGTCAGTGGTGATACCGAAAGCGACAACGACGCCCGGGGCGCCTTCGGGGTCCGGCGCAGCCTGCTCGACGACCTGGTCCAGGTCGATCTGGCCTACGGCCGGGAGATGTCCTCCGGCGAGGACGACGAGTTCTACCTGGGGGTCTCCTTCGACGCCATCCGCTTCTGACCCCACCGGCTGGCGGGTATCGGCGCCCGCCAGCCGGGTGAGGCCCTACATGGGCAGGTCGATCCAGCCGAGGAGGATCGCCGCGGCCAGGGCCCAGACGTAGAAGGAGAAGACCTTCAGCTGGGCCCGGTAGAGGAAGTAGATCACCAGCTTCAGCGACACGATGCCCACCACCGCGGCGACCACGAAGCCGGTGGCCAGCGCGGCGACGCTCACGCTCTCCAGGCCGCCGAGCCGGTAGACCTCGATGGCCTGGAGCAGGGTGGCCGCGCAGATGGTCGGGATGGCCAGGAAGAAGCTGTACTCCGCCGCCCAGCGCCGCTTGAGACCGGCGAACAGGCCGAAGACGATGGTCAGCGCGCTGCGCGAGAGCCCGGGCATGAGCGCGAAGCCCTGGGCGATGCCGATGATCGTCGCCGTCCCCACCCCCGTCTGGCGCAGCCCGCGGCGCCGGGGCGGGAGCTTGTCGGTCCAGAAAAGCAGGGCGCCGGTGAGGATCAGCGTGAAGCCGATCATCCACGGGTTGGCGAAGACCTGTTCGAAGACGGCCTTCAACGTCAGCCCCACCACGCCGGTGAACAGCACCGAGAGCATGCCGAGCAGGAACAGCCGGGCGTAGAGCGGCGGCCCCTGGAAGCGTCCGGCCCGGGCCCAGCCGTAGGCGTCGCGCAGGCTGTAGCGCGTGAAGCGCAGCAGGCTCGGGGCAAAGACCACCACGATGGAGACCAGCGTCCCGACGTGGACCACCAGGTTGAACAGGATCATCTCGGCGCTCTCTGGTGCCGGCATCGGGTGGTCCCGGCCGATCAGCCAGTGCTCGAGCAACACCATGTGGGCCGTGGAACTGACCGGCAGGAACATGAAGATCCCCTGCACGACCCCCAGCAGCACGGCGATCCAAAGGGCCATCCGGCGTGCTCCTCATCTGTGTCGATCCGAAGCCGGCTTTCATACGCGAGGGGGGCGGGCGGGTCAACCGTGATGCGCCGCAAAAATTGACGCAAGCGCCGCCTGCCGCTATTTTAAGGACCGATCTCAGCCGACCGAGTGTGTGGGTGGCCCCCGGGGCCGCCCGAACGGAACGAATGGATAGCCAAGTACCGAGTACCAGCGCCGTGGCCCCGGACCCCGTGTTCGGCGCGCTGCGGCACGACCGCCACGCGGCGGGCCGCTCGGCCCGGGTCTGATCCGACCCGGCCCTGCCCGGAGCCCGCCGCGACGGCGCTCCGCAACAGGCAGGGCCGGGGGCCTCGCAACAGGCAGGGCCTCCCCCTGATACGAATCCACGCGGCGCGGCTGCATGCGCCGCTGCGTGCCGCTGCACGCCAACAGGGAGGAGTCGCCATGTTCGACAAGCCGCGCACCGCCGCCACGGACACCCGCCACGCCACCGATGAGGCCATCGCCCGCGCCCGCCGCCTGGCGCAGCAGCCCATCCGCGAGGCCGCCCGCGAGGCGCAGCACACCCCGCTGCACGCCTTCGCCCGGGTCGCCCGCCACCTGCCGCGCGATGTCTACCGCGATCTGGAGCGCCGCCTCCCCGAGGAGCGTCGCCAGGCCCTGCGCCATCTGCTGACGCTGCCGAGCGCCTGCGTCGGGGCCTGCCAGAGCGACGACTTCGTCCCCGTCAACGACGCCGTGCCTGCCGCGGCCGCCGCGCGCATGCTCGACGCCCACGGTGGCCGCGAGGCGTACGTTGTCCAGGGGGATGGGCGTTACCGTGGGGTGGTGGCCCGCGGCGTCCTGCAGGACGCCGGCGACACCCCGGTGGGCCGCCTGGCCGCATCGCGCCCCTCGCTCGAGGAGCTGGACGACGCCCCGCACGCAGTGCGCACCATGGACCGCGCCGGGACCGACGAACTGCCGGTGGTCGATCGCTACGGGCGGCTGACCGGGGTGCTCCGGCGAGCGGCCGTCCAGGCGAGCGCTCCGGAACGCCGGGGCTGGCTGCCGCGCCTCGGCCTGGGTGGCCGGTTCCGCCGTGGCGGCGCGCGCGGGCAGGGCGGCTGACGCCGCCCCGAGGTAAGCCCAACCAAGAAGACGCACGACAAGGAGCCAAGCATGGCCTACGAAGAGCTGCTCGACGAGATCCGACAGCTCCTCGATGGGAGGCGCTGGAAAGACGTTCGCGCTCGCATCGAGGAGCTGCCGGATCAGGACATCGCCGAACTGATCCTCAGCCTGGAGAAGTCGCAGCGTATCTTCCTGTTCAAGCTGCTGCCGCGGCCGCGGGCCTCGGAGGTCTTCTCGTACCTCTCCGGGGACAATCAGGACGCGCTGCTCCAGGACATGACCGACCACGAGACGCGGGAGATCGTCGCCGCGCTCACACCGGACGATCGCACCGCGCTGTTCCAGGAGCTGCCCGCCGAAGCCACCCAGCGGCTGCTTGAGCTGCTGCCCCCGGGGGCGCAGCGCGAGGCCCGCGAGCTGCTCGGCTATCCGGCGGAGAGTGTGGGCCGGCTGATGACGCCGGACTACATCGCCGTACGTGCCGACTGGACCGTGGAGCGCAGCCTGCAGCATATCCGCGGCCAGCGCGAGAAGGCCGAGACGGTGAACGTGATCTACGTCACCGACCGTGACGGACGCCTGCTCGACGCGCTGACCATCCGCCGTTTCATCGTCGCCTCGCCGGAGACGAAGGTCGAAGAGCTGATGGACTATCACTTCATCAGTGTCTCGGCGTTCGAGGATCGCGAGAAGGCGGTGGAGACGGTGCAGCGCTACGACCTGACGGCGCTGCCCGTGGTCGATACCGAGGGGGTGCTGCTCGGCACCGTGACCCCGGACGACGTCATGGACGTGGCCGAGGCCGAGGCCACCGAGGACTTCCAGAAGGTCGGTGGTGTCGGCGTGCTCAACTTCAGTATGCGCGACGCCAGCATGAAGCTGCTCTACCAGCGGCGGGTCGGCTGGCTGGTGCTGCTGGTGTTCATCAACATGTTCGGCGGCGAGATCATCGCCTCCTTCGAGGAGACCATCGAGGCGGTCATCGTCCTGGTCACCTTCCTGCCGCTGGTCGTCGACACCGGGGGCAACGCCGGCACCCAGTCGGCCACGTTGATGGTGCGCGCGCTCGCCACCGGGGATGTCAAGGCACGGGACTGGTTGCGGCTCTGGGGCAAGGAGGCCGGCGTGGCCATCGCCCTGGGTCTGACCGTGGGCCTGGCGGTCTGGGCGCTGGGGCTCTACCGCGGCGGCCTGGACATCGCCTGGGTGGTCGCCTTCGCCATGGTCGCGGTGGTCTTCATGGGCAGCATGATCGGCATGCTGCTGCCCTTCGGCCTGGCCCGGCTGAACCTGGACCCGGCCACGGCCAGCGCGCCGCTGATCACCTCCATCGCCGACATCGCCGGCATCCTGATCTACTTCACCATCGCCACGGCGATGCTCGGGCACATGCTCTAGTGCCGCGTCGGGGTGCACGTCCGCGGGGGCGGGCGTGCACCCTGGTCATCCGGGGCTCTGCGCCCTAGAATCCCCGCCAGAACGCAGTCAGGAGAAGGCGCCGCATGACGATCAAATCGGACCGGTGGATCCGGCACATGGCGCAGGAGTACGGCATGATCGAGCCGTTCGAGCCGGGTCAGGTGCGCGATACGCCAGAGGGAAAGCGCGTCATCTCCTACGGGACTTCGAGCTACGGCTACGACGTCCGCTGCGGCAAGGACTTCAAGATCTTTACCGACATCAACTCCGCGGTGGTGGACCCGAAGGACTTCGATGCCGCGAGCTTCGTGGACGTCCACGGCGACGTCTGCATCATCCCGCCGAACTCCTTCGCGCTGGCCTACACGCTGGAGTACTTCCGCATCCCGCGGAACGTGCTGACCATCTGCCTGGGCAAGTCGACCTATGCCCGCTGCGGGATCATCGTCAACGTTACGCCCCTGGAGCCGGAGTGGGAGGGGCGGGTGACGCTGGAGTTCTCCAACACCACCCCGCTGCCGGCGAAGATCCACGCCAATGAGGGCGTGGCGCAGATGCTCTTCTTTGAGTCTGACGAGCCGTGCGACATCTCCTACGCCGATCGGGGCGGCAAGTACATGGGCCAGGACGGGGTCACGCTGCCGCGCTCCTGACCGCCGGCCTCAGTCGTCGCGAATCGGTCCGCTGACGTCGGTCAGCTCCATGACGAAGGTGCGTCCGCTGTCGGCGTGCTCAATCTTCACCGGCAGGTTGTGCATGCGCCGGTAGACCCACGCGTTGGACTCACGGGAACTGTCGCCGTCGCGCACGCGCTGGATGCGCTCGGCCCGGTAGGAACCGGCGGCGACCGAGACGCGCTCGCGGCCCTTGCGCTCGAAGCTGTAGTCCGAGATCTCCGCGTCGTCGGCGATCCGGTAGGTCAGCACCCGGTCGAAGGTGGCCGAGAGATCGCGCATGATCAGAAGCTGCGGCAGCAGCCGGTCCACCGCGCCTTCCTCTAGGTCGATGCGCTCGCCGTCTTCGAAGGTCACTTGCCCGGCGTCGTGGTCGAAGGTGATCTCCTCGTGGCGCTCGTCGCGGCCCTCGCGCTTATGGATGAAGCGCTCCGGCCGCAGGGTGCCGTCCTCCAGGACACGCCCTTCGCTGATATCGGTCAGGTTCGTGCCCAGCACCGCCCGGGCGAGCCCGCGGGGACGGACGAACATCTCGTAGCGGTAACGGTCATCGCCCAGATACTCCAGCTCCAGCCGACTGGTGCCCAGGGTCAGACGCCCGTACTTCACCTCATACTCCGCCCGGAACTCGGGGATGCGCTCCGCCTCGGCCAGCGCGGCGGGGGCGGCCAGGGCGGCGGTGCCGGCAAGCAGCCCCAGCAGCAGCCATGCCGCCACGCGACGAGGCGCGGGAATAAGGCTGGATGGATCCCTCATGCTGACTCCTTATCAGGCGGTTTCGCACGCTATTGCTCTTTAGGCAGCCCGTTGGCGCTGGGGTTCGTCCCAATCGGCCAAGTTGGCAACCGCGCCGGAACACCGTCCGGGTGGGTCCCCTGGGTCGAGCCTTCAGGGCGCGCCGAGCAGCGCAGCCCCGGCGGGGGATCCGCGCGAACCCATCGTGGTTCGCGCGGATCAGCGAGGTTTTGTCCGAGCGGCGCGTCAGCGCCGCGAGTTAAGCGAGCGGCCCCGCCGGGGTGAGCAGCACAGGGCACCCCGCAGGGGCGCGTCCTGCGCTCGACCCCGGGGGCTCACCCGGACGGTGCTCGTCGCCGCAACCGAAACCGCCCCTATAGCGCATCGACCGCATCCTCCGCCCGGACGCGCACCGGCCCCGAAAGCACCCGCCCGTCCAGCTCGACCCCGGCTTCCGTCAGCGCCAGCCGCCCCTGCGCCAACCAGCGCACCGCCAGCGGATAGACCCGGTGCTCCTGCACCTGCACCCGCTGCGCCAGCGCCTCGGGCGAATCCCCGGCATGGACCGGCACCACCCCCTGCACGATGGCCGGGCCGGCGTCGAGCTCCGGCGTGACGAAATGCACCGTGCAGCCGTGCTCCTCGACCCCCGCCTCCAGGGCCCGCTCATGGGTGTGGAGACCGCGGAAATCCGGTAGCAACGACGGATGGATGTTCAGCAGCCGCCCCTCGAAACGCTGGACGAAGACCGGCGTGAGGATGCGCATGAAACCGGCGAGCACCACCAGATCCACGCCCACCGCCTCCAACTGCTCAACCAGGGCGCCGTCGAAGGCCTCCCGGTCGGCGTAGAGGCGATGGTCGACCACCGCCGTGAGCACACCGGCCACCCCGGCCCGCTGTAGCCCGTAGGCGTCGGCCCGGTTGCTGAGTACGCAGGCGAAGGTTCCGGGCAGCTGCCCGGCGGCGTGCTGGTCGAGCAGGGCCTGCAGGTTGCTGCCGCTGCCCGAGAGCAGGACGGCGATCCGCGGGCCCTGGCTCACGGTGCGGCTCCATCGATGGTCAGCCGCGGCGCGCCGTCGTCGGCGGCGACCACCTCGCCCAGCCGCCAGGCGGACTCGCCCTGCTCCTCGAGCACGGCCAGGGCACGCTCGGCGTCGGCGGCGTCGACGCAGGCCACGAAGCCGACGCCGCAGTTGAAGGTGCGCAGCATCTCACCGCGCTCGACGTTGCCGGCGCGTGCCAGCCAGTCGAAGACCGCCGGCCACGGCCAGCGCTCCAGCGCCGCCGCGCAGTGCTCGGGCAGGACCCGGGGCAAGTTCTCCGGCAGGCCGCCGCCGGTGACGTGGCAGAAGGCCTTGACCGGCACCGACTCGGCCAGCCGCAGCGCCGGGGTGACATAGATGCGCGTCGGCCGCATCAGGTGATCGGCCAGCGGCTCGCCCTCCAGCGACTCGTCCAGCGCCCCGGGGTGGCGCTCAAGGATCTTGCGGATCAGCGAGTAGCCGTTGGAGTGCGGACCGGAGGCGGGCAGGGCGATGAGCACGTCGCCGGGGGTGACGGTGGTGCCCTCGATTAGCCGCTCGCGCTCGACCACGCCGACGCAGAAGCCGGCCAGGTCGTAGTCGCTGTCGGCGTACATGCCGGGCATCTCGGCGGTCTCGCCGCCGAGCAGCGCGGCGCCGGCGTCGCGGCAGCCAGCGGCGATGCCCTGCACTACGGCGGCGGCGGTATCTACGTCGAGGTGGCTGGTGGCGTAGTAGTCGAGGAAGAACAGCGGTTCCGCGCCCTGGACCACCACGTCGTTGACGCACATCGCCACCAGATCCGTACCCACCCCCTGGTGGCGGCCGGTCTCGATGGCCAGGCGCAGCTTGGTGCCGACCCCGTCGGTGCCGGCGACCAGCACCGGGCGGCGGTAGCCGTCGGGCAGCTCGACGAGGCCGCCGAAGCCGCCGATGCCGCCGAGCACCTCCGGGCGGCGGGTGGACTCGACGGCCGGGCGGATACGGCTGACAAGGTCGTTGCCGGCGTCGATATCTACCCCGGCGTCGCGATAGGTCAGCGGGCGTTGCTCTTCCAAGGCGGTTCTCCTGGGGTGTACCGGTGGGCAGGGCTCGTAAGCCAATGCCGCGTAGTATGACGCCCGGCCCCCGGCGGCGCCAAGCGCCCGGCTGAACGCGGGCGGCCGGGGTTGCAGGGCGCCCTGATGCCACGGCGTCGGTGCAGCCTGTCGGGCCCCGGCGACGTGGATCGCGGCTCCATGGGGCCCCGTGGCTCGTGGTATGTTGGACAGCAGGCGTGCGCTCTGCACCCTCAGTGATCCACCCTGAACCCTGACCCCTACGGATGACCGACAGCCCGCCCATGAGCACGGCCGCACCCTCCGCCCCCGACCGTCTTCACCCCCGTCGCCGCGCCCTGCCGGTCGTGGTCCTGGCCGCCTGCGCCCTGCTCGGGGTGGGTACGGCGGCGGCGAGTGATCTCTACACCGCCGAGGTCCGTGTGGACAGCCGTCAGGACGCCGAGCGCGAGGCGGCCGTCGAGGCCGGCCTGGAACGGGTCATCGGGCGCATGGTGGGGGTCTACCACGGCTTGGAGGACCACCCGGCGGGGGAGCTCCTCGACGACGCGGAGCGCTATCTGGAGAGCTACCGCTACCTGCGCCTGGACGATGAGCTGGCCGTGGAGCTGCGCTACGAGGGCGGGGTTTTGCGCCGCCACCTGGGCGAGCGCGACGTGGCCGTCTGGGGTGAGCACCGGGCGCCGATCCTGCTCTGGGTGGCCACGGAGATCGACGGTCGGCGTGATCTGCTCGGCTTCGCCGCGGCGGGGACCGAGGGCGAGGTGCTCGAAACGCTCCACGACGGGGCCGAGCAGCGCGCCCTGCCGCTGATGTACCCGACACTGGATCTGCGCGATCGGCAGGCGGTGGGCTTCGTGGACATCTGGGGCGGATTCGACGAGTCGCTGCGCGAGGCCTCGCAGCGCTACGGCAGCGCCGCGGTGGTGGCGGTGGGCCTGCGCAAGGCGGGTACCGGCGCCTGGCGGGCGCGCTGGACGGTGCTCACCGGCGAGGACGCCCTGCAGCATCACACCGGCCCGGGTGAGCTGGAGCGCGTGGTGACGGAGGGGCTCGATGAGGTCGGTGGCGCCCTGACCCGCCGCTTCGCCGTGGTCCCCGGTGAGCACGACGGCCAGCAGCTGGAGATCGCCCTGACCGGCATCGACGCCGTGGAGGATTACCTCGGTGCGGTGCGCTATCTGGAGGAGGTCACCGGCGTCGAGCAGGTGGATGTGCAGCGCATTGCCGGCGATCGGGTGACCCTGCGTCTGCTCCTGGCGCGCAGCCCCGAGCGGGTGGCCGAGGATCTGGACGACGCCGAGACGCTCTGGCCGGAGGCCCTGCCCGCCGCCGAGGTCGGCCCCGGCGGCGGGCAGCTGACCCGCAGCTACCGCTGGCAGCCGTAGCCGCTGCGTGCGCGGCTCACCAGTCGTAGGTCAGGTTGACCAGGGTGGTGGCGTCGTAGCGGGAGTCGGCCTCGGTGTTGTTGTCGTAGTCGTAATTGAGCTGCAGGCTGGCGCTGAGGTTCTCCATCAGCGGCATGCGCAGCCCGGTGCGCGAGGTGACGAACCACTCGTCGGAGTCGCTCAGCTCGCTGATCAGCTCGTGGCGGTGGAAAAAGCGCAGGGCCCCCTCCATGAAGTACTGTCGGTAGTCCAGTGCCCAGCGCGCGGCGGCCTCGCGGTTGCGATCGCCGGAGTCCAGCTTCTCCTCGCTGATGTAGGTGGGGCCGGCCTCGGCGGAGAGGCGGATGCGGTCGTCGTCGAAGAACTGGTAGCCGGCACCGATACCGGCGACGTAGCGCTGGCGCAGGTCGGCCTTGCGGTCCTGGCGCCAGGAGAGATTGGAGTTGGCGTACCAGGGGCCGTGGAAGAACCAGTCGTAGCCGGCGCCGATGCGGGAGTTGTTGACGTCCTCATCGCCGTCGCCGTCCTTGCCGCGGTTGAGCTCCAGGTTGGCGGTGAAGCGGTGGGCGTTGGTGCGCTCCAGGTAGTCGGCGTTGAGGTTGTAGCGCTCGGACTCGGTGTTGCCCTGGTTGATGGCGATACCTAGGCTGGCCGAGGCCTCGCGGCCATCGGCGGCTGCGCTGCCGCCGGCGGTGGCCAGTGCCACGGCCGCGGCCAGGTGGATAAAACGTCTGCGCATGGTGAGCGGCTCCTCGATCCGTGTGGGTGTCGGGTCGGCGGCCCGCGGCGACCGCGGGCCGGGTTCCGTGCGCGGGAGATTAACAGGCCTGCGCCGCTGGACAAGGCGGCGCTTGACAGGGCGGCGACGGCGCCCTGGAATGAGCCCACCCGCAATGCCCACCGGGGGGATCGGTGCAACTGCCACTGAACATCCGCTGGAACGCCGCCGCCGAGCTCGACCGCTTCGTGCCCGGCGAGAACGATACGGCCCTGCGCCTGGTCACGGACCTGGCCGACGGCGTGCTCGAGGCGCCGGCGCTCTACCTGCACGGCCCCCACGGGGTCGGTAAGAGCCACCTGCTCCAGGGGGCCTGCCGCCGCGTGACCAGCGCCGGCGGGGTGGCGGTCTACCTGCCGCTGGATCAGCTGCTCGGCCACGGCGCGGCGGTGCTCGACGGCTGGGAGCAGGCGCAGCTGATCGCCCTCGACGATCTCGATGCGCTGCACGGGCGCGACGAGTGGCAGGGTGCGGTCTTCCACCTCTACAACCGGGTGGTGGAGCGCGGCGGGCGGCTGCTCTTCGCCGGGCAACGGCCGCCGGCGGAGCTGCCGCTGGGGCTGCCGGATCTGCGCTCGCGCCTGGGGTGGGGCCCGGTGGTGGCGGTGCGCGAGCCGGACGAGACCACGTGCCTGGCCATCCTCCGCCAGCGCGCGGCACAGCGGGGGCTGGAGCTGCCGGACGCCACGGCGCGCTACCTGATCCGCCGCCTGCCGCGGGAGCTGCCCGGGCTGCTGGCCTTCTTCGAGACCCTGGATCGGGCCTCGCTGGCCGCCGGGCGTCGGCTTACGGTGCCGTTTGTCCGCGAGATCCTTGCCGAGCGCTCCCGGCTTGACGCAGATACATCAGGGCGGCGGTGAAGTAGACCACCGCCAGGGCGATCTCGAGGACGCCGAGCCAGCGCTCCGGGCCGGGCACCGCGGCGTAGGTAACACCGTGGATGAAGTAGATCAACACGAAGATCGCGCTCCAGGCCACGGTGTAGCGGCGGCCGTAGAGGACCCCGCGGGCGGTGAGCGCCAGCGGGCCGAGCAGCGTGATCAGGGCGATGGGCATCAGCGCATCCGCGGGCGGATGCAGCCACAGCAGCCAGCTGGTCATCAGCACGACCAGGCCGATGAAGGCGGTGATGGCGATCCGGTGCAGGGCCTTGGCCGACATCATGCCTCGGGTCCGTAGAGCTGGACGGCCAACCGCGCCACGCGGCGGCCGAGGGCGTTGCACAGCTTGCGCTCCTCGTCGGTGATCGGCCGGTTACCCGCCGTCCCGGCGGTGTGGCTGGGGCCGTAGGGCGTGCCGCCGCTGGTGGTCTTGGCCAGGGTCGGCTCGGTGTACGGCAGGCCGACCAGGTACATGCCGTGGTGGAGCAGCGGCAGCATCATGCTCAACAGGGTGGACTCCTGCCCGCCGTGGAGGCTGCCGGTGGAGGTGAAAACCGCCCCGGGCTTGCCGGCCAGCGTCCCGGAGAGCCAGGCGCCGCTGGTGGTGTCCAGGAAGTACTTCAGCGGGGCGGCCATGTTGCCGAAGCGCGTGGGACTGCCCAGGATCAGCCCGTGGCAGTGCTCCAGTTCCTCGACGATGGCGTAGGGCGCCCCCTCGTCGGGGACCGCCGGGGCGACGCTCTCCCAGTCCGGCGAGACTGGCGGGACCGTGCGCACCACGGCTCTGGCGCCGTTGACGGCCTCCACGCCCCGGGCCACGTGGCGGGCCATATCGGCGGTGGCGCCGCTTCGGCTATAGTAGAGCACCAGGATCCTGGCCACGGCGGTATCTCCGTTGGTTGCGGTACCCGGCATTCTAACGCCTGCACGGAGAGGCTCCACCATGACGGAACTGCGCGGCCGCCTGCGCGCTGCCGCCGACAGGCTCCGGGCGTTGCCCGCCCACCCGCTGGTCAGCCAGGCGTGGGGGTTCGGCGAGTACCTGGTCCAGCGCATCCAGGCCGATCAGTGCGCCAAGAGCGCCGGCATGCTCGCCTACGTCACCCTGCTGGCCATCGTGCCGTTGATGACCATCGGCTTCTCGGTGCTGGCGGCCTTCCCGGTCTTTGAGGGGGTCACCGACCGCCTGCGCGAAGCCATGGTCGATTACCTGGTGCCGGCGGCGAGCGACGCCATCGACGAGCACCTGGAGAACTTCATGGGACGCGCCGCCGAGCTCACGGCGGTGGGCATCGCCGGTCTGACGGTGACCGCGCTGTTGCTGCTCAACACCATCGAGCGGGTGCTCAACGAGATCTGGCGGGTGGAGCGGCCGCGGCCGACCCTGCAGCGGTTCATGGTCTACTGGACGGTGCTGACCATGGGCCCGCTGCTCCTGGGCGTGAGCGTGGCCTCCACCTCGTACATGGGCACGGTGAGCCTCGGCCCGCTGGAGCCACCGTCGGATCTCATCGCCCAGCTGCTCAACCTGGCGCCCTTCGTGGTGCAGGCCGTTGTCTTTACGCTGCTCTACAGCCTGGTGCCGCACCGCAGCGTGCCGGTGCACCACGCCGTGATCGGGGGCGTGGTGGCCTCGGGGCTGTTCGAGTTGGCCAAGGGCGGCTTCGCGGCATTCATCGCCCGCGCGCCGACCTACGAGGTCATCTACGGGGCCTTGGCGGCGCTGCCCATCTTCCTGGTCTGGCTGTACATCTCCTGGCTGGTGATCCTCATCGGTGCGGAGGTCACCCAGGCCCTGCGTGGCTACCGCTGGCGCACCGGCGGCCACCTGGCCCGCGACCGGTGGGCACTGGTGCTGGCGGTGCATATCCTGGGGCACCTCTATCAGGCGCAGCGCCGGGGCGAGGGGGTCACCTTCGCCGAGCTGCTCGAGCAGGAGCCGGAGGCCGGCGAGCCCGGCCTGGCCGAGGCCCTCGAGGCCCTGCGCCGGCACCACGTCATCGAGCGCAGCGCCGACGGCGCCTGGCTCCTGGCGCGGGATCCTTCGACCTTCAAGCTGGCCGAACTCCACCGCATGCTCGCCTACCCGCTGCCCCCGGCGGCGGGCTTGGAGTCGGGCGTGGCGTGGGATCGCCGGCTGGCCGAGCGGCTGCGCCGGGTGGAGGAACGTTGGGAGCAGAGCTTTGATCTGCCGCTGAGCGCCCTGCTTGAGCCCACCGCCGAGGAGGCGGCCGACGCAGGGCGCCCGGCGGCGCGTGCGGAGGTAGCATGACGACGACCGACGAGAAGACACGCTGTACCATCAGCGGCCGGGTGCAGGGGGTCTGCTTCCGGGCCGCCACCCAGGAGCAGGCGGTGCGCCTGGGCGTGACCGGCTACGCCCGCAACCTGCGCGACGGACGCGTGGAGGTGCTCGCCTGCGGGCCGCCGGAGGCGGTCGCGCAGCTGCGCGAGTGGCTGCATCAGGGGCCGCCGGCGGCCAGCGTCACCGCGGTCCACTGCGAGCCGGCCGACGACCCGGCCCCGGCGGATTTCACCGTCCGCTGACGGGCCATTGGCGGCTGTGGCTGCCGCACACCGGCCGCGTGCGCCGGCGCGCTACGCCCCGCCGCCGATCAGTGCGGCATACCCCTCCCGGAACGTCGGGTAGCGGAAGCAGTAGCCGCTGGCCTTGAGCTTGCGGTTCGAGCCGCGCTTGCTGCCTACCCCGCGCATGCCGCCGCTGCCCGGTTCGCCGCGCGGGGGTCGCGGTACGCCGAGCAACTCGGCGATGCCGTCCATCACCTCGCACTGGGTCGAGGGGGCGTCATCCACCCCGAGGTAGACCCCGCCGGGAACCTCGTCGCGGCCGAGGTGGGCGAGGCTGCCGACCACGTCCTCGCTGTGGATGCGGTTGGTGTACTGCCCCTCCTGGCACGGCTCGCCGGCCTCGACCTTGCGGATGAGGAAGTCGCGGCCGCTGCCGTAGATGCCGCCGTAGCGGGCGGCCACCCCGGCCCACGGGCCGGCGAGGGCGATGGCCTCGGCCTCGAGCAGGCGCTGCCCGGAGAAGCGCCCGGGCTCGGTGGGGCTGTCCTCGTCGATCCACTCGTCGGCCTGCTGGCCGTAGACGGCGGTGCTGGAGACGAAGACCAGCCGCCGCGGCGCGGCCGGGTGGCGACGCAGCACGCCGGCGAGGTTGTGCAGGCCGTCGACGAAGGCGCGGCGGTAGCCGTCGTCGTCGTAGCTCCCTGGGGTGACGATGTAGTAGACGGTATCGAGCCCGGTGGGCACCGCCTCGGCCAGGGTCGCCGGGTCCTCGAGGTCGGCGGCGATCGGGGTGATCCCCTCGGGCAGGCCCTCGGGCTGGCGGCGCAGGCCGAAGACCTCGGCCCCGCCGGCGGCCAGGCGGCTGCCCAGGGCCTGGCCGATGCGGCCGCAGCCGGCGATGAGGACGCGGCCGCGAGGGCCTAGGTCAGACGGTTCTTCAGCCATGTCACGATCTCCGTGCGGGGGACGCTGGTGGGGTTGTCGTCTTGGCGACCCTTGTATTCCACGCTGCTGTCCTGGATCGCCCGGGGGCTGACCACCACCCGGTGGGGGATGCCGATCAGCTCCATGTCGGCGAACTTCACCCCGGGGCGGGCGTCGCGGTCGTCGTAGAGGACATCGATGCCGCTGGCGGTCAGCTCACCGTAGAGCGCCTCGGCGGCCTCGGCCACCGCCGGATCCTCGGCCTTGATGGCCACCAGGGCGACCTGGAACGGGGCGATGGGCGCCGGCCAGCAGATGCCCTGATCGTCGTGGTTCTGCTCGATGGCCGCGGCCACCACCCGCGAGACGCCGATGCCGTAGCAGCCCATGGTCACGGTGCGCTCTTGGCCCTGCTCATCGAGTACGCTGGCGCCCATGGCCGCGCTGTAGGTGGTGCCGAGCTGGAAGATGTGCCCCACCTCGATACCGCGGCGCAGGGTCAGGGTGCCCTCGCCGTCGGGGCTCGGGTCGCCGGCCTCGACCTCGCGCAGGTCGGCGGTCTCCGGCTCGGGCAGGTCGCGGCCCCAATTGACGCCGGTCAGGTGGTAGCCCTCGCGGTTGGCGCCGCAGGCAAAATCGGCCATCGCGGCGGCGGCGTGGTCGGCGATCAAGGGGATCCCCGTCAGCCCCACCGGCCCCAGCGATCCGAACGGGCAGCCCAGCTCGCGCTCGACGCGCTCGGCCTCGGCGAAGGTCAGCGGCGCCTTGACCGCCGGGTGCTTCTCGGCCTTGAGCGCGTTGAGCTCGTGGTCGCCGCGCAGCAGCAGCGCCACCAGTCCGCCCTCGGCGCCCTCGACCACCAGGGTCTTGAGGTTGCGCGACTCGGGCAGCCCCAGATAGGCAGCCACCTCGGCGATGGTCCGCTGCTCCGGTGTGGCCACCTCCTCCATGTTCGCGCCGGGCGCCGGGCGCGGCTCCTGCGGCGGCAGTGCCGGGGCCAGCTCGACGTTGGCGGCGTAGCCGCTGGGCTCGCACACGGCGATGGCGTCCTCGCCGGAGTCGGCGAGGACCATGAACTCGTGGGAGACACTGCCGCCGATCGCCCCGGTGTCGGCCTCCACCGGCCGGAAGGCCAGTCCGGTGCGCTGGAAGATCCGGCAGTACGCCTCGTGCATGCGCTGGTACTCGGCGCGCAGGTCATCCTCATCGAGGTGGAAGGAGTAGGCGTCCTTCATCAGGAACTCACGGGCGCGCATGACGCCGAAGCGCGGGCGGATCTCGTCGCGGAACTTGGTCTGGATCTGGTAGTAGTTCACCGGCAGCTGGCGGTAGCTGCGGATCTCCCGGCGGAAGAGGTCGGTGATCACCTCCTCGTGGGTGGGGCCGAAGCAGCAGTCGCGGTCGTGGCGGTCCTTGATGCGCAGCAGCTCCGGGCCGTACTTCTCCCACCGCCCGGACTCCTGCCAGAGCTCCGCCGGCTGCACGGCGGGCATGAGCACCTCCAGCGCCCCGGCGCGGTTCATCTCCTCGCGCACGATCCGCTCCACCTTCTGCAGCACGCGCAGCCCCAGGGGCAGCCAGGTGTAAAGCCCCGAGGAGAGGCGGCGGATCATGCCGGCGCGCAGCATCAGCTGGTGGCTGACGATCTCGGCGTCGGCCGGGGTCTCGCGGGTGGTGGATAGCGGAAAACGGGTGACGCGCATCGATTCGCTCCCTGTCTGGATCCGGTCTTCGGCGACGGCTGGGCCGCGGAACCGGACTAGGGTAGCGCAGCAGGGCGCGGGGGCGAAGGGAGCAGCGGGTCAGGACGCCGCGGTCAGCCGCCCGGCGATCACCTCCGCCGGCGCGGGGTGGCCGAAGTGGTAGCCCTGCGCCTCGTTGAACCCCATTTGCTGCAGCAGCTCCGCCTCCTGGCCGGTTTCCACCCCTTCGGCGGCCAGCCCCATACCGAAGCGCTGGGCGAGCCCGGCGATGCTGGTCACTAGCGCCTGTTGGTCCGGGTCCGTTGGCAGGTCCCGGATCAGCGTCTGGTCCACCTTGAGCCGCCCGGCGGGGAGATCGCGCAGGGAGACGAGCGACGCGTAGCCGGTGCCGAAGTCGTCGATGGTCACCCCCAAGGCGTGCCGGCGGGCGTGGGCCAGGCCCTCATGGCCGGCGCCGCCGGTCTCCAGCAGCTGGCGCTCGGAGAGTTCGATGTCCACGGTGTGCGCCGGCAGGCCCAGCCGCTCCAGACGCTTGCTGAGCACCGCCGGATCCAGCGCGCCGGTGCCCAGGGTGCGCCCGGCGGTATTGACGCTCACCCGCGGGACGCGGCGCCCCTGGGCGTGCCAGTCGGCGAGGTCGGCCAGTACCTGCTCCACCACCCAGCGGTCCAGATCGCCGAGCAGGCCGGCCTGCTCGGCGGCGTCGATGACCTCCTCGATGCCGGGCTGGGGGGTGGGATCCTCGGGCCAGCGCAGCAGGGCCTCCAGGGCGGTGAGCTCACCGCTGGCCAGATCGAAGACCGGCTGGTAATGGACGCAGAGGGTGTGCCGATCCAGCGCCCGGCGCAGGTCGCGGATCAGGGACACGCGCCGGGCGACGCGATCGCCCAGGTCTGGCTCGACGATCTGCCCGGGTTGGTGGTCCGCAGCGGTGTGCGTGGCCGCCGAGCGCGCCTGCTCGAGCAGTGTGGCGGCGTGGCGGCTGTGCTCGGGGAACAGGGCGATGCCGATGCGCGGCTGCAGCCGGCAGGTGCAGGTGCCGGTCTCCACCGGCTGTTCGAGGGCCTGGCCGATGCGCTGCGCGACCTGCAGGGCGCCGCTGCGCGAGCCGGTCTCCGGCAGGATGGCGGCGAACTGGCCGCGTCCCAGGTGGCCGAGCAGATCGGCGTGGCGCAACTGCCCGCCCATACGCTCGGCGACGCCGTGCACCACCCGATCGGCGATCTCCGCACCCAGCCCGGCCTCGGTGCGCTCGAAGCCGTCGAGCTGGACTACCAGTACGGCCAGCTCGGTGTCCCGGGCCTCGGCGCGCTGCATGGTCCAGCGCAGCAGCGCCTCGGTGGAGTCCCGGTCCGGGAGACCGGTAAGCGGTTCCCGATCGACGGGGTGTGGCGGCCCCTCGGCTGTGGCCCCGGGGCCCGGTTCCCGGGGGTCGAGCAGCAGCAGGACCAGCGGACGCTCGTGCAGCGGCGCCTCGATCAGCTGCGCCCGGGCCTGCAGCAGGCTGCCGTCCTCGCCGCGACGGGTGCTCAGCCGGACGCCGCCGCGCGGGGTGGCGTGGGGCGGGGCGGGGTCACCGGTCATCAGCGGGCACTGGGTGCGGATCCGCGCCAGCGCCTCGCCGGGCAGGATGCGCTCGGCCGGCTCGCCCAGGACCCGCTGCGGTTGGCGCTGGAGGAGTTCGCTGGCGGCCGGATTGCAGAGCGCCACCCGGCCCTCAGCGTCCAGGCCGACGACGGGCTGTGGGCCGTGCTCGAGCAGCGCGGCGGCCAGCCCGGCCCGGTCCAGGTTCCAGCGCAGGGTGTGGCAGCGATCCTCGCCGTCGCCGTGGTCAGGGAACTGCAGCTCCAGCAGCCGCAGCGGGTGCACCCCGAGCACCTCGGCCACCTCCGCCACCGTGCCCAGGTTCGGATACCCGTCGCGGGACCAGAAATCGTAGAGCGACTGCCGGCTCATCCCGGCCCGCCGGGCGACCTCGGCCAGGGACAGGCCCTGCTCGTTGGCACAGCGGCGGATGAAGACCTCGAGCTCCGTGCTCATCGGTGCACTCCTTGTCCAAGTGGCCCCGCGCTTGCGCTCCTCCCGGGGCCGCGTTGCGGCCCCTCACTGGTAAACGTTTAGTTAACCGGAGGGGCGACGGGCGATGGAAGGGTGGAGTGTCCAGATCCATGGACAGATCGGCCAGTGCGCGGGTGTCTGATGTTTCGGACGATCGAGGGCGCCCATTCGTCGGAACAGCTGGACGGAAACGGTCAGGGGGCTTTGGTAGCGTCCCAAGTGCCAGCCAATCCCGGGTCGACGACCGGAGAAATGACCCGGGGCTGGACCACCGGAAGTCGCTTCTTGGCTGAAGCAGACCAAAGGATTCGCACAGGGAAACAGAGGAGAAGCAGTCATGCGGAAGTTCGACTGGACCAAGGGTGCGCTGGCGCTGACCGCGGGTTCCGTTCTGGCCATCGGGGCCGGGAATGTCGCGGCCGACGACTGGGAGGACAGTGACAGCTTCGACGTTGAGGTCGAGGTCTGGGAGGCGGTGGAAGTCACGATTGATAATGAGCCGAGTTTGGATGACCAGTACGTCCAAGGCCAGGAAGAGGATCATTCCTTTGACGCTAGCGTGAGTGGCGAAGGCGGCGAGAACGTACAGGTTACTTATGAGTCGACGGGTTTCGATGGCACTGGTGTCTCTCTCACGACCCCGGAGGACTTTACTGACAGTCTGCCCGACGAAGATGACTTGGATGCTGGCGGGGAGTTGACGGTTGAGGTCGATGAAAACGCGGACACCGGTGAACATGAGGGGAGCGTGAGTATCACGGCGGATTATACGGCTTTCTAAGTGCCTCCTCAGCCGAGGATCTGCAGGATGAAACGCGGGCCCCGCAGAGGGGCCCGCTGAATCAAGGCTAGAGGAGGTGAGCCATGAGCCGATGGAAGCGCTATCCACCGTGCCGGGCTCACAAGAGTGTTGCGGCATGGACGGTGGCCAGTGTGCTCGCCGTCGTCGCAGGTACGGCATCGGCGGATCAGGACGGGTCCGATGCCGAGGAGTCGATGGAGGTCTCGCTCGAGGTGACGGAGCTTGCCGAGCTCAATGTCACGGTCGAGCCGGACCTAACCTGGGATGACCCGCTCTTTACCGGCGAGCCCTTGCCCGAGAGCTACAATGAGCCGCAGCTCACGATCGAGGGCGAGCCGGAGAAGCTGGTCAATCTCAAGCTGGACGGCGATCTGGATGAGGTCGATGACAAGAGGGCCATCCTGGAGGTGGAGAATGGCTCCGACACGTTCGAGATGATGCTCTCGGCGACCTTCGACTTCTCGAAGGGTCCCGTTGAGCTGAACGGCGATGGTGTTTACGAGTACCCGATCATTGTCTGTGGCTGTGAGGCCAACGGCGATCAGGCCACAACCGAGTCCCCGATCCCGGAGGACATCGAGGCAGGGACCTATAGCGCGACGATCCACGCCTACGTGGATTACGCGGATTTCTAACTGATCGGGGATCCTTGCGGGGGCAGGCGAGGACGCCGGAGCCCCCGCCCTTTCTTTCAGGTGTGGGGAGGTCGGTCGTATGCGCAGGCTCGCGTTCGGCGCGTCGTGGCTGGCAGCTGCGGGGCTCAGCTTGGCGGTGGTGGGCGATGCGATGGCTTCGTTGCAGCTCGCCCCGCAGCGCGTCTTCCTGGATGAGCAGCAGCGCGCCACGCAGGTCCAGGTCTTCAATCGCAGCGACGAGCGCCAGGAGTATCGCGTCTTGGTCCTGGACGAGCAGGTGACACCCCGCGCCGGCACAGAGCTGAAGGAGCCGGTCGAGCCTCCGAACAGCGATCGTGGTTACTACGGGGCTGACCTGGTGCGGTTCCATCCGCGGCAGATGACGCTGGAGCCGGGCGAGAGCCAGACCGTGCGCATGATGGCCCGCTTCCCGGATAACCTGGAGCCGGGCGAGTACCGGGCGCGGCTCGCGGTCCGGACCATGCCGACCGGGGATGCCCAGGCCTTCGCCGACGATCTCGGCGAGGACGAGGTGGCGGTGGAGATCGAGACCCTGTTCGCCATGAGCGTGCCCATGGCGATCACCTACGGTGAGCCCGAGGCCGAGCCCGCCTTCGGCGAGGTCCGCCGCGTGGCCGAGGAGGATGACGATACCCTCGAGGTGGTGCTCGAGCGCAACGGCGAGCGGGGCGTCTACGGCGACTTGGCCGTCTACCGGGAGGGTGAGGCGGAGCCGGTCCTGGAGCGCTCCCGCGCCGTGGTGCCCGCCTCCATGGCGGATCACCGCATCATCGAGCTCGACAATGCCGAGGCCGGGATCCGGGCGGGTGACCGGCTGCGGCTGGTCTACCGGGCCTTCGACGAGGCGGAGGACGGGAGCCCGGCCCCCGAGGGCGGCCATGTCCTCGCGGAAGAGGTCGTGACGGTCGAGTGACCGGTCGGGGTGGTGTCCGCCCGCGCCGCGCTCCTGGCCGGTTTCGTTGGCCTCTCCCTGGCGCTGCAGCCATCGATCGGCCTCGCATCGAGCCCCCTCTCACTGGATGCCCTCGAGGAGGCGGACGAGGAAGCGCGGAGCGACATGATCGTCCGCCTCAGCCTAGAGGGCTACATGCTCGCCGATACCGAATACCTGATCCAGGAGGGGGAAGCGGTCTACTACCCCCTCGGGCAGATCGCCAGCCACCTGGAGTTGGCGCTGGACGTGCAACCCCGCGAGGGCGAGGTGACTGGGTGGGTCCTCGATCCCGACCGCACGGTCTCCTTCGACGCCGAGAGCGGCATGGGCAAGGTCGGAGGCGACCCCCTGGTCCTCGGGGACGAGGACTGGATCCAGGAGCACGATGACCTCTACCTCCGGGAGGAGGCCATCCAGGCGTTCCTGCCCGTGGACTTCGAGCACCGCCCGCGCGATGCCGAGATCCACATGCGCGCTGAGGAGGAGCTTCCTGTGCTCAGCCGGCTGGAGCGCGAGTCCCGCTGGGCGGAGCTTCGCGACGGGGCTCCCGCCGACGAGGGGGAGGCGTGGCTGCCCCGGGAGCCGCTCCCGCGGCGCGCGCTGACTCGCCCCGCATGGTCCCTGAGCCTCGACCAGCGGCTGAACGACGAGCAGACCGCTACACGGGGCGATCTTGCAGGGGCCGGTGATGTGCTCTGGCACGAGTCGGAGTGGCGGCTCCTGGCCAATGACGAGGATGGCCTCCGCCGATTCGACGGCGTGCTCGGCCAGCAGGTTAGCCACCCGGCTTTGGAGCGCTACGAGCTAGGTCGGGTCAATCCGCCGCGCTATGACCTGGTCCGCCGCGGTCGCTCCGGGATGGGGGTGACCGCGACCAACCGTCCGGAGGGCGTGGCGCGAACGACCTTCACCGATCAGACAATCGAGATCGAGGTCCCCGAGGGCTGGGATGTCGAACTCTATCGCGACGGTGACCTGATCGACTTCGCCCAGGACGTCGATACGGACCGCCTCGAGTTCGACGACATCGACGCCCGGCCGGGCACCAACCCCTACACCATCGAGTTCTACGGGCCGCACGGTGAGCGGGAGACCATCACGCGCACCATCGAGATCGGCCCCGGGCTGCTGCCCCCGGGCAGGGTGCACTACAGCCTCGACGCCGTCCGGGAGGGCGAGAGCCTCTACGAGCAGGACCCAGCCGATGAGCACGTCCGGAGCGCTGCCGGGCGGGTGGATGTCGGCGTGACCGAGGCCGTGACTGTCGGCGCGGACGTCCACTACCAGGAGCCCGATGAGCAGGCGGCTCCGGCCGAGCGCGAGCTTGTGGGTGCGGACGCCGCTTTCAGCGCCCTGGGCGTCTGGGGCCGTGTGCGCGGTGCCTTCGATCGCGAGGATGGCAGCGCCTGGCGGCTGTCCCTGGATCGGGGGCTGGGGCCGCTGGATCTCGGCTACGAGTACACCCATGTGGATGGCCTCGAGGGCGACGCCATCCGCAGCCGCGTCAGCGGCGAGCTGCGCCACGGCCATGAGCTCCAGGCCGCCGGCTCCCTCGGGCCATTGCGCACGCGGCTGCGCTATGAGCACCAGGAGTCGGCGGACGGCGAATCCACCTGGCAGCGGCTGCGCACCCGCGAAAACGTGACCATCGGTGGGCAGCGCCTGAGGCATTCGCTCCGCGTCAGCCGGACGGATGACGAGGATCCCGCAGCGCGGGGAAGCCTCCAAACCCGCTGGGGCCGCCATCGCCAGGGGCGGCTGAGCCTCGGGGTCAGCTACGACCTCGCCCCCGAGGCGGAGATGGACAGCGCTAACGCTGAGCACAGCCAGGACCTCAACGCGAACTGGCGCGGCAGCGCTAGCCTGCGCGGGAGCTTCAACGATCGCCCCCACCGCCTACGGCTGGGGCTCTCCCGCACGAGCCGCGAGTACTGGCGGCTGTCGGGGCGGGGCCAGATCGATACCGAGGGGAGCTGGCAGGTCTCGGTCGGCGTGGACGTCGGCGGTCTGCCCCATCCGGATGGCGGCTGGTATCCCGATCCGGAGGCCGGGCGCGGCTACGATCACGGCGCCGTCCTGGCCCGCGTGCACCAGGACGGGGAGCCCGTGGAGAATGTCGAGGTCTGTGCCGACCGTCAGTGCGGGGCCAGTAACGAGGACGGTGAGGCCTGGGTGGCCCGACTGGAGCCACACGAGCCGGTCAATGTTGAGGTTGATGTCGGCTCCATCGAGAACCCCTTCGTGCGGCCGGCCAAGGAGGGGGTGAGCTTCAAGCCGCGCCCCGGCAGGGTGCTGCCCGTGGAGTACGCCTTGCACGAGACCGGGGAGGTGGACGGTACAGTGCAGCGGCGGCGCGGGCTGTACGACCCCGAGGAGGTCTCGGGCTTCGAGGTGGAAGCGGTCGATGCCGAGAGCGGCGAGGTCGTGCGCAGCGAGCGCAGTGTCTTTGACGGCCTCTACATCCTCGATCGACTCCCCCCTGGCGCTTACCGGATCCAGGCCTCCGAGGAGCAGGCGGAGCGCCTTGGCGTGCCGCAATCAGCGACCGCGCAGCGGGTCGCCATTGAGGACGATGGGGACTTGGCCCGCGGTTACGACCTGACCATCCACGATGATGGTGAGATCGTCCAGGCTGCTGAGCCAGCTTCCCCGGTGGAAGAGATTCGCTTCGGATTCGACGAGGGGTACAGCCTTCGCGAGCACCTGGAGCATGTGCTGGAGCGGCTGGAGGCCCCGATGTCCGACGAAGATCTAGCGGCGTTGGTCGAGGAGGTGCAGATGCTCAATGGTGATCCAGACGATGGGGACTCGGTGATCGTCCCCGCAGATCAGGCTCCGCTGGACGAGATCGCCCACTGGGAGCGGACCGGGAAGCTCGGTCTGGAGTCGCAGTGAGCTGCTAGCCGGGAGGGGCGCTTACCTGGGCGGCGCTTTAGCGATGTTTAGGGGCGGTGTCACCAGTCGTACGAGGCGGTGACGGTGACCTCCCACTGATAGCTGCCGGAGGGTGCTTCCTCCTCGGTCTTTGCGGTCACCTCCCCGTCATCCACATGCAGCAGCTTGACGAACTCCCGCTGCGTCCCCGGTACTTCCAGGTCTGCATGCTCCTCGGCCCCATCGGGCCCTTGTCGGAGCGACTCGTCAAAGGTGATCTGCATGGGGCCGAACCCCTTGACGAGATACTTGAACTCTCCGGAGGCGCTCTCCCCGGCGGTGATGGGGGCCCCTCCGTTGAGCTTCATGTGCGGGTTCGGCTCCTCAATCCCGGCCTGGACGGGTTCCTGGACCGAGATTTCCTGGCTAAAAGAGGCCTGATCCTGCCCCGGCGTCTGGGCCGTAGCTGAGGTTGAAACCAAGCCGATCAGGCACGTCAGCGGGCCGGCGATCCAGAGGTTCCCTGTGTGCCGCATGATCTCTCCCTGCACGCAGGCTTTCGACCCAAAAATTAGCTCGCGCGCGCGAGGGGAGTCAAACCGCGGTCATGGGCGCGTATCGGCGAGATGGTAGGCTGTGCCCTCGTCCGAGGCGGTTGCGGTGGCGGCCGCTGGAGAGGTTGGCTGGCCCCTGCTTGACCTCCGCCCCACCGGCCAGTATTTTCCCGCATTTACTCCGCACATTGCGGTCCGGGGGAGAGCTACATGCGGCACATCATCTCGATGCTGGTGGAGAACGAGTCCGGCGCGCTGTCGCGCATCTCGGGCATGTTCACGGCCCGTGGCTACAACATCGAGTGCCTGACGGTCGCCCCCACCGATGACCCGAGCATCTCGCGGCTGACCCTGGTCACCATCGGCGACGACCAGATCATCGAGCAGATCATCAAGCAGCTGAACAAGCTGCTCGATGTGATCAAGGTCGTGGACATGACCGAGGGCAAGCACATCGAGCGCGAGATGATGCTGATCAAGGTCACCGCCGGCGTCGCCGAGCAGCGCGAGGAGTTCAAGCGCCTGACGGACATCTTCCGCGGCCGCATCCTCGACGTCACCGAGAAGATCTATACCATCGAGATGACCGGCACGAGCGACAAGCTCGACGCCTTCATCGAGGCCATCGGCCCGAGCAACATCCTAGAGGTGGTCCGCTCCGGTGTCATCGGCATCAGCCGCGGCGAGCGCCATCTGCGCGTCTAGCGCCGTCCCGTCTCATCCCCGCCCGCCCGGCGGCGGGCGGACTCGCGAATCCGTTCAGGGGGAAACATGAAGGTCTATTACGATCAGGACGCCGATCTTTCGCTGATCACCAGCCGCCGCGTGGCGATCATCGGCTACGGCTCCCAGGGCCATGCCCACGCCAACAACCTCAAGGAGTCCGGCGTCAACGTGGTCGTGGGTCTGCGCCCGGGCTCGGGCTCGGCGGCGAAGGCCCAGGAGGCCGGTCTGGAGGTCGCCTCGGTGGAGGAGGCCACCCAGGGGGCCGACGTGGTGATGATGCTCGTCCCCGACGAGGCGGCGCCGGACATCTACAACCAGCAGGTGGCGCCGAACCTCAAGGACGGCGCGGCGATCGCCTTCGCCCACGGTTTCAACGTCCACTACGGCCAGATCCAGCCGGCGGCCGATCACGATGTGATCATGATCGCCCCCAAGGGCCCCGGCCACACCGTGCGCTCGACCTACGTCGCCGGCGCCGGCGTGCCGTCGCTGATCGCCATCGAGCAGGACGCCAGCGGCCAGGCCAAGGAGATCGCCCTGGCCTACGCCGTGGCCAACGGCGGCGGCCGCTCCGGGATCATCGAGACCTCCTTCCGCGAGGAGACCGAGACCGATCTGTTCGGCGAGCAGACCGTGCTCTGCGGCGGCATCGCCGCGCTGATCGAGGCCGGCTTCGAGACGCTGGTGGAGGCCGGCTACGCCCCCGAGATGGCGTACTTCGAGTGCCTGCACGAGACCAAGCTGATCGTGGATCTGCTCTACGAGGGCGGCCTGGCGAATATGCGCTACTCGGTCTCCAACACCGCCGAGTACGGCGACTTCACCCGCGGCCCGCGGGTCATCAACGAGGAGTCCCGCGAGGCGATGCGCGAGATCCTCGAGGAGATCCAGAACGGCGACTTCGCCAAGGAGTACGTGCTGGAGAACAAGGCCGGCGCGCCGACCCTGCACGCCCGCCGCCGGCTGGCCGCCGAGCACCCCATCGAGGAGGTGGGCGAGCGTCTGCGCGGCATGATGCCGTGGATCGCGGCCAACAAGCTGGTCGACCGCGACTGAGCCAGCGTCCGCGCGTGGGGCGGGCCCGTCGGGCCCGCCCGCCGGTGGCGCCGGGAGCCCCATGACCGAGCTGCTTCACTGGATCGAGCAGGACCCTGTCCGTTTCGTCGCGATCGCCGCCGTGGCGGTGCTCGGCGGGCGGCTGCTCTGGCGTCGCCTGACGCGTCGCTATCGGCCGCTGCCGGTGGCCGAGGCGGTGCGCCGGGTCAACGACGGCGAGACCCTGTTCCTCGATGTGCGGACCGGTCCCGAGGTCCGCGGCGGCGTCCTCCCCGGCGCCGTGCACATCCCCAAGCATCAACTGCGTCGGCGTCTGCAGGAGCTGCGCGGCCACTGCCCGGGTGGTGGTCCCGTGGTGGTCTACTGCCATAGCGGCATGCGCTCGGCCGGCGCGGCGCACCTGCTCACCCGGCACGGCTTCGAGCCGGTCTTCAACCTGCAGGGCGGGGTGATGGCCTGGAACGCCGACGGCCTCCCGCTGGATACGGCGCCGGGGGCGCGGCATGAATAAGCGGGTCCGTCGGCGCGGCATCTTCCTGCTGCCGAACCTGTTCACCACGGGGTGCCTGTTCTTCGGCTTCATGGCGGTGATCTCCGCCATCGACGGCGAGTTCGGTCGCGCCGCGGTGGCCGTGCTGGTGGCCATGGTCTTCGACGGCCTCGACGGCCGGGTGGCGCGGCTGACCGGGACGCAGAGCGACTTCGGGGTGCAGTACGACTCCCTGGCCGATATGGTCAGCTTCGGCCTCGCCCCGGCGGCGGTGGCCTTCCTGTGGGCGCTGGGCAACACCGGCGCCGGCACGCCCTGGGATAACGTTGGCTGGCTGGTGGCCTTCCTCTTCGTCGCCGGGGCCGCGCTGCGCCTGGCGCGGTTCAACACCCAGAGCGGGGTGGACGACAAGCGCCACTTCCAGGGGCTGCCCAGTCCGGCAGCTGCCGGGGCGGTGGTCGGTCTGGTTTGGTTCGGCGACCGTATCGGGCTGACCGGGCTTGAGGCCGCCATCCCGGTGGGGGTGGTGGTGCTACTGGGGGCGGTGCTGATGGTCAGCAACGTCCGTTACGAGAGCTTCAAGGAGCTCGACTTCCGCTACCGGGTGCGGTTCACCTCGGTGGTGGGGCTGGTGCTGGCCATGGCGCTGGTGGCGGTGCACCCGCCGACGGCGATCTGTCTGGGCTTTTTGATCTACATGTTCTCCGGCCCGGTGCTGACCGTGCTGCGGCTGCGCCGCCGGCGTCGCCACCGGCGCGCCTGAACGCTTGCCCGGGCGGCGCTGCGGCGATATATTCGAAGGCATCATGAATACCTGCCCGGCCAATCCCGCGCCCCACGTCCGCTGGCTTCGCTGCAGCGGCGCTGGCGGCGTGCGGCTGCTTAGCAACGCCCGCCTGCGCGGCGGGGATCGACTGCCGGCCTGACGGCCGGCTCGAATCCTTCCCCACGACCGTTTCTGCACGGGCGCCCGCGGCGGCGCCGTGAACGTATTCCATTCGGCGGCGTAGGCCGCCACGACACAGGGCTGAGCAGCCATGGGTGCAAGCGACCATCTCTACATCTTCGATACCACGCTGCGCGACGGGGAGCAGAGCCCCGGCGCCTCCATGACCCGCGAGGAGAAGGTGCGCATCGCCAAGGGGCTTGAGCGCATGCGCGTCGACGTCCTCGAGGCCGGCTTCCCGGCGGCGAGCAGCGGCGACTTCGAGAGCGTCCGGGCCGTGGCCGAGGCCATCAAGGAGAGCCGGGTCTGCGCCCTGGCCCGGGCCCGGGATCCCGATATCCACGCCGCCGGCGAGGCCCTGGCCCAGGCCGAGGCCGGGCGCATACACACCTTCATCGCCACCTCGCCGATCCACATGCAGAACAAGCTGCACATGACCCCGGATCAGGTGGTGGATGCGGCGGTGCACGCGGTGAGTCTGGCCCGGCAGCTGTGCGACGACGTGGAGTTCTCGCCGGAGGACGCCGGGCGCTCCGAGCACGATTTCCTCTGCCGGATCATCGAGGCGGCCATCGACGCCGGCGCGCGGACGATCAACATCCCGGATACGGTGGGCTACAACCTGCCGGAGCAGTTCGGCGGGCTGATCCGCACCCTGCGCGAGCGCATCCCCAACTCGGACAAGGCGGTCTTCTCGGTGCACTGCCACAACGACCTGGGCGTGGCGGTGGCCAATTCCCTGGCCGCGGTCCAGGCCGGGGCGCGGCAGGTGGAGTGCACCATCAATGGTCTGGGCGAGCGCGCCGGCAACGCCGCGCTCGAGGAGGTGGTCATGGCGGTCAAGACCCGCCAGGACGTCTTCTCCTGCTCGACGCGGATCAACGCGCGCGAGATCGTGCCTACGTCGAAGCTGGTGGCCAACATCACCGGCTTCCACGTGCAGCCGAACAAGGCCATCGTCGGCGTCAACGCCTTCGCCCACGAGTCCGGCATTCACCAGGACGGCGTGCTCAAGCACCGCGAGACCTACGAGATCATGCGCGCCGAGGACGTCGGCTGGCACACCAACCGCATGGTCCTGGGCAAGCACTCCGGCCGCAACGCCTTCCGCTCGCGGCTCGAGGAGCTGGACATCCATCTCGACTCCGAGGAGCAGCTCAACGAGGCCTTCGCGCGCTTCAAGACGCTGGCCGACAAGAAGCACGAGATCTTCGACGAGGACCTGCAGGCGCTGGTCACCGAGGCCGGCGCGGCGCTGGAGAACGAGCGCATCCGGCTGCTCTCGCTGCACGTCTGCTCCGAGACCGGCGAGCAGCCGGAGGCCACCGTCTCGCTGCTGATCGACGGCGAGGAGCGCCAGGCCGTGGCCCCGGGCAGCGGTGCGGTGGATGCGGCGTTCATGGCGGTGGACTCGCTGGTGCAGTCGGGCACCGAGCTGCTGCTCTACTCGGTGAACAACATCACCTCCGGCACCGACTCCCAGGGTGAGGTCACCGTGCGGCTGGAGCGCGGCGGCCGCGTGGCCAACGGCCAGGGCGCCGATGTGGACATCGTCATCGCCTCGGCGAAGGCGTACATCAACGCCCTGAACAAGCTCCTCGCCTCGCCGGATCGGCGCCACCCCCAGGCCGCGGACGTCTAGGGCGTGGATACCCGGCGGCTCAGCTACCTGCGCCGGCTGGGGGTGGACTGCTACATCCCCCGCGACGCCGCCGTGCTAGAGCCGGAGGCGCCGTTGGCGTCGACTGCCGCCGGCGCCGCCGGTGACGGCCCGGCGCGGACGGCGGTCGACGGCCATCCGCCGGAGCGTGGTGCCGCAGAGAGTGCGGTGCCGGCGACGTCCGATGCCTCCGCCACCGCGACCCCCGAGGACAAGACGGGCGGGCAGGCTGCCGCCGCACCGGAGCCGGTTACCCCCGCGGCGCCGGCCGATCCGAGCAACGACTGCGACGGCCTCGACTGGGACGCCCTGGCGGCGCGGGTGGCCGGGTGTCAGGCCTGCAAGCTCTGCGAGGGGCGCACGCAGACGGTCTTCGGGGTCGGCGATCGGCAGGCGGATCTGGTGATCATCGGCGAGGGGCCCGGTGCGGAGGAGGATCGTCAGGGTGAGCCCTTCGTCGGCCGCGCCGGGCAGCTTCTTGATGCCATGCTCGCCGCCATCGATCGCGGCCGCGACCGCGGCGGGGTCTACATCGGCAACATCGTCAAGTGCCGGCCGCCGGGCAATCGCGATCCGCGGCCCGACGAGGTGGCCGCCTGCACCCCCTACCTGCGCCGGCAGCTCGAGCTCCTGGAGCCGAAGGCCATCGTCGCCCTCGGGCGGGTGGCAGCACAGCAGTTGCTGGAAACGAAAGCACCGCTGGCCAAGCTGCGCGGGCAGCTCCACCATTACGGCGAGCAGTCGATCCCGGTCTGGGTGACCTACCACCCGGCCTACCTGCTGCGCTCCCCCGGTGAGAAGGCCAAGGTGTGGCAGGATCTCAAGCGGATCCGCGCGCTAGTGGAGAACGACTCGGTGCCCAAGCAGGTGGGATAGAGCGGCGGCCGATGCCCAGGGCCTACCGCGTTGCCGTCGGATCTCGCTGGTGCTAGCGTCGAAGGCATGACTTCCGTTGTCGAACTCTACGAGCAGCTGGCCTCCGCGCCTGACGATAAAACGCGCGCGCGTCTGATCGCGGAGGCGTTCGAGCGTATGGAGGAGCGCTATCCGGAGGTCAAGGATCCGGAGGTCAAGGACCTGGCGACACAGACGCACCTGCGCGAGACGGAACTGCGGTTGCAAAAGGAGATCGAGCAGCTGCGCGCCAGCGTCCTGCGTTGGCTGGTCGGTCTACTTGCCGGGCAGACGGCCGTGATCCTGGCGGCGATCTTCGCGATCGCACGGATGCAGTAGTGCTTCCGGGGCTGCCCATAACAAGCAAGAAACAGCCATGGCGGATTCAATCGGCAAACCCCGGCCGATGACCTACGAGGATCTTCGTACTGTGCTCGCCATCGAGCAGCGCTCGGTGGCCTATCCCTGGAGCGGACGCATCTTCCGCGACTGCATGGCGGCCGGCTACGGCTGTTTCGTCCAAGCGCACGGGCGCGAGCTCCTCGGCTACCTGGTGGTCAGCTGCGCCGGCGGCGAGGGGAGCATCCTCAATATCTGCGTCGACCCCGACTGGCGGCGCCAGGGCATCGCCGCTCATCTGCTGCGCGTGGCCGTCGAGCGCGCCGAGGTGATGCAGGCCGAGAACCTCTTCCTGGAGGTGCGACCCTCCAACACCGCGGCAATCGCCCTCTACGAGCGCCACGGCTTCCATGAGGTGGGCCGGCGGCCGGACTACTATCCGGCCGCCGACGGCCGTGAGGATGCGCTGATCATGGCCAGAGCGGTGACGCCCCCGTTCTAAAGCGCCTCCACCCGCCGCTCCTGCTCGGCGACCTTCTCCAGCGCCTGCTGCGCCTCGGTGAGCTTCGCCCGCTCCTTGTCCACCACCTCGGCCGGCGCCTTGGCGACGAAGCTCTCGTTGCCGAGTTTCTTCTCGGCGCGCTCGATCTCCCCCTCGAGCCGGGCGCGCTCCTTGGCCAGGCGGGCGAGTTCGGCGTCCTTGTCCACCAGCCCGGCCATGGGCACCAGGACCTCCATCTCGCCGGCCAGGGCGAGGGCCGACTCCGGCGGCTGCTCGTCGGCCTCGAGGACGCGGATCGACTCGAGCCGGGCCAGGGTGGTGACGAATCCCTCGTGCTCGGCCAGGCGGGCCCGGTCGCGCTCGCCGGCGTGGCGCAGCAGCACCGGCACCGGCCGGCTCGGTGAGATGTCCATCTCGCCGCGGATCCGCCGCACGCCGAGGATCACCCGCTGCACCCAGTCGATCTCCGCCTCGGCGGTCTCATCGCGCCGCTCGGCCAGCGGGGTCGGGTAGGGCTGGCGCATGATGGTCTCACCGGTGATGCCGGCCACCGGGGCGACGCGCTGCCAGATCGCCTCGGTGATAAACGGCATTAGCGGATGGGTCAGGCGCAGCAGCTCCTCGAGGACCTGGATCAGCGTCTGGCGGGTGCCGCGGGCCTGGGCCTCGGTGCCCTCGCGCAGGGCCGGCTTGGAGAGCTCCAGATACCAGTCGCAGTACTCGTCCCAGGTGAACTCGTAGATCGCCTGCGCGGCCTGGTCCAGGCGGTAGTCGGCAAAGGCCTGACGGACCTCGGCGACGGTGCAATCGAGTCGCGAGCGGATCCAGCGCTCGGCCGCGCCCAGCTCCACCGGCCCGCCGCTGCCGCAGTCGGCACCCTCGGTGTTCATCAGCACGTAGCGGGCGGCGTTCCAGAGCTTGTTGCAGAAGTTGCGGTAGCCCTCCACGCGGCCGAGGTCGAAGACGACGTCGCGCCCGGTGGTCGCCAGCGAGGCGAAGGTAAAGCGCAGGGCGTCGGTGCCGTGGGCCTTGATGCCCTCCGGGTAGTGGCGGCGGGTCATCTGCTCGATGCGCTCGGCCAGCTGTGGCTGCATCATGTCGGCGGTGCGCTTGGCCACCAGCGATTCCAGGTCGATGCCGTCGACGATGTCCAGCGGGTCGAGGACGTTGCCCTTCGACTTGGACATCTTCTGCCCCTCGGGGTCACGGACCAGGCCGTGGATGTAGACCTCGCGGAACGGGACATCGCCCATGAAGTGCAGCCCGAACATGATCATCCGGGCCACCCAGAAGAAGATGATGTCAAAGCCGGTAACCAGCACCGAGGTCGGGTAGAAGGTGCGCAGCGCCTCGGTCTGCTGCGGCCAGCCCAGGGTCGAGAAGGGCCACAGGGCGGAGGAGAACCAGGTGTCGAGGACGTCCTCGTCGCGGGTCAGCACCGCATCGCCCAGGCCGTGGCGCTCGCGGACCTCGGCTTCGGAGCGGCCGACGTAGACCTGGCCCTGCTCGTCGTACCAGGCCGGGATGCGGTGGCCCCACCAGATCTGCCGCGAGATGCACCAGTCCTCGATGTTGCGCAGCCACTCGTAGTAGGTCTTGTCCCAGTTGCCGGGGATAAAGCGGATGCGCCCGTCTTCGACGGCCTGGATGGCCGGGCGGGCGAGGGGCTCGGCGCGCACGAACCACTGCCAGGTCAGGTACGGCTCGATCACCGCCCCGCTGCGGTCGCCCCGGGGGACCATCAGCTTATGGTCCTCGACCTGCTGGAGCAGGCCTTCGGCGCGCAGGTCCTCGACCACCCGCTCGCGCGCCTCGTAGCGATCCAGGCCCTGATAGCACTCCGGGGCGTTGTCGTTGATGCGCGCATCCTCGGTCAGGACGTTGATCCGCGCCAGGCCGTGGCGCTCGCCGACGGCGAAGTCGTTGAAATCGTGGGCCGGGGTGATCTTCAGGCAGCCGCTGCCGAAGCTCGGGTCGACGTAGTCGTCGCCGATGATCGGGATCTCGCGGCCGACCAGGGGCAGGCGCACGCTCTTGCCGATCAAGTGGGTGTAGCGCTCGTCCTCCGGATTCACCGCCACGGCGGTGTCGCCGAGCATGGTCTCCGGGCGGGTGGTGGCCACCACCACGGAGTCGCTGCCGTCGGCGAGGGGGTAGACCATGTGCCAGATGTGGCCCTGCTCCTCGGCGGAGACCACCTCCAGGTCCGAGACGGCGGTGTGCAGCACCGGGTCCCAGTTGACCAGGCGCTCGCCGCGGTAAAGCAGGTCCTCCTCGTAGAGGCGGACGAAGACCTCGGTGACCGCCTCGGAGAGGCCCTCATCCATGGTGAACCGCTCGCGGCTCCAGTCCACGGAGGCGCCCATGCGGCGCAGCTGGTTCTGGATGGTGCCGCCGGACTCCGCCTTCCACTGCCAGACGCGCTCCAGGAATGGTTCGCGGCCCAGGTCGTGGCGGCTCAGCCCCTCGGCCTCGAGCTGGCGCTCGACGACCATCTGCGTGGCGATCCCGGCGTGGTCGGTGCCCGGCTGCCAGAGGGTGTTGTGGCCCTCCATGCGGTGGTAGCGCACCAGGGCGTCCATCACCGTGTCCTGGAAGGCGTGCCCCATGTGCAGGGTGCCGGTGACGTTCGGCGGCGGGATCATGATGCAGTACGGGCTGCCCTCGCCGGAGGGGGCGAAGTGGCCGCCCTGCTCCCAGAGCTCGTAGAGTCGGGACTCGATTGCGCTCGGGTCGTACGTCTTCTCCATCGGGGCCTCGATCCTCAGCGATTCGGTGCGGGTTGGTTCGTGTTCGGATATTCGGAGTCGTCCGCTCCGGGGGTGGTGCCCCCGGAGCCGCCGCTCGGCTCCTCCGGCGGCTGCTGGCGGCGGCTGGCCGCCACGGCGTCGATCAGCGCATCGTCCACCGCCTTGCGGATGGGCGCCTCGGCCTCGCGCAGGGCGTCGGGCAGGCGGCGCTCGAGTTCACTGCGCAGGTGCCGGGCCAGCTCCCGGGTGGCGTGGCGCTCGATATCGGCGCGCTGCGCCGCGGTTAGGGGGGACGCCGCTCCGGCCGGCGGCGCTTGCGCGGCATCATGCGCCGTTGAGGGCTCGGAGGCGGCGGGCGCTGCTGCCGCCTCCGCGAAGGGCGGCTGCGGCTGCTCCCCGGGGGCGTCGCCGTCGGCCTCGGGACGCAGCCACGGGCCGTCGTTGGCGCGCACCTGCTCGCCGGGGACGACGACGTCGTAGAGCAGCGGCGGTTGCGGCTTGTCGTTGGACGGGTTCATCGGCGCCCCTCCTCGATGCGGTGGGTGTGCGGCTCGCAGCCGGCCTCCTTGTAGAGGCGGTAGCGCTGGCGGCTGGCGCGCAGGACCGCCTCGCGCTGGTCGACCACCTCGGCCACGCGCCGGCGCTCCCGCCAGGTGGCCGGGGTGTGCTCGGTGAGGTTGACCAGTACGGCGTCGTCGGCGGCGTGCTCGTCGCGGCCCACCGCCACCGGTTCGCCGTCGCGGGCGGCGAGGGTGGCGTGGGGGACGAAGCTGCCCTGGCGGAAGGTCCACAGCAGGGCGTCGAGCCGCTCGCTCTGTTCGTCGTCCTCGGTGAGCAGCAGCACGCCGTAGCCGTTTTCGTACGCCTTCTCGGCGAGCCGGCAGGCGAAGCGCTCGCGCAGCGCTGCGCCGGGACCGCCGAGGATGTAGAAGTCGACCCGGCTCACAGGGTCCAGCCGGCACGGCCGGCGAGGAAGTGAGTGAGCAGCGGGACCGGACGGCCGGTGGCGCCCTTGTGCTCACCGCTTTTCCAGGCCGTGCCGGCAATGTCCAGGTGCGCCCAGCGCAGTCCGCGGGCGAAGCGCTGCAGGAAGCAGCCGGCGGTGATGGTGCCCGCCGGCTGCCCGCCGATGTTGGCCACGTCGGCGAAGGGCGAGCGCAGCTGCTCGTCGTACTCCTCGTCCAGGGGCAGCTCCCAGCCGCGGTCGGCAGCGCGCTCGCCGGCCTGCAGCAGGTCACGCACCAGCCCCGGGGCGTTGCCCATCACCGCGTGGCGATGGTGGCCGAGTCCGACGATGGCCGCGCCGGTGAGGGTGGCCACGTCGACCACCTCGCTCGGCTCCAGGCGCCGGGTGTAGGCCAGGCCGTCGGCCAGCACCAGGCGGCCCTCGGCGTCGGTGTTGAGCACCTCGATGCGCTGGCCGTCCAGGCTGTCGATGATGTCCCCGGGGCGCGTGGCGCGGCCGTCGGGCATGTTCTCGGTGGCCGGGATGATGGCCACCAGATTGAGCGGCAGCTGCGCTTCGGCGGCGGCGTGGACGGCGCCGAAGACGGCGGCGGCGCCGGACATGTCGTACTTCATCTCGTCCATGCTCGCCGACGGCTTGATGGAGATGCCGCCGCTGTCGAAGGTGATGCCCTTGCCGACCAGCGCCACCGGCGCCTGATCGTCGGCGCCGCCGCGGTAATGGATCACGATCAGCCGGGGCGGCGTCTCGGCGCCCCGGGCCACGGCCATCAGGGCCGCCAGGCCCTGCTCTTCGAGCTGTGCCGGGCCAAGGACTTCCGCGTGGACGCTGTCAAAGCGCTCGGCCAGTGCCTCGGCCTGCTCGCCCAGATAGCCGGGGGTGCAGATGTTCGCCGGGGTGTTGCCCAGGTCGCGGGTGAAGTTGGCGCCGCGTCCGGCGGCCTGGCCCAGCGTCAGGGCCGGCTGGGCGCGACGCAGATCGGCGCGGCGCGGCACGGCCAGTGTGGCTTGGCGCAGCGGGCGGCGCGGCGGGCGCGGGTCGCTCTTGTAGGCGTCGAAGCGGTACAGCGTGGTCTCGAGCAGCTCGGCCGCGGTGGCCACGCGCCAGGCCACGTCGCGGCCGCGGACCGGCAGCTCGGGCAGGAACAGGGTCGCCTCGCCGGTGCCGGCCTGTTCCAGGGCGCGGGCGGCGGCGGCGACGGCTTTGCGGTAGGTGCGCTCGCTGAAGTCGCGCTCGCGCCCGCAGCCGACGAGCAGCACGCGGTCGGTGCGCACCCCGGGGCAGTCGGGCAGCAGCAGGGTTTGCCCGGCCTCGCCGTCGAGATCCTCCCGGCGCAGCAGATGGCTGATGTAGCCGTCGCTGGCGGTATCCACCGCCCGCGCCGCCTCGCTCATCCGTCGGCGCTCGTAGACGCCCACTACCACGCACGCCGTGCGTTGCCGTGCCGGATCGCCGCTTTTGGTCCTGAGCTCCATGGAAGTCTCCCGTGCCCTCGTCACCGCGCGCTGGCTCGGTTATGCTCGGCCGCGCTGCGTCGGTTGCCTTGCGCAGACGCACAGTCTACGGAATCGTGTAGCTTTTTTGCAGCGCACGCCGGGATGGGGCCGTCACCCTTGGGTCTGACCATCATCGATCGCTATCTGGTCCGCGAGGCGGCCTGGGCGGCGCTGGCCGTGCTCGCCGTACTCTTCGCGGTCCTGTCGGCGAACCAGCTCATCGACTACCTGGCCGATGCCGCCGGTGGGGATCTGCCCGGCGGGGCGGTGGCCGTGCTCATGGGCCTGCAGATCCTGCGCTATCTGGGTGTGGTGATCCCGGCGGCGCTGTTCCTCGGCATCGTCCTGGCGCTGGGCCGGCTCTACCGCGACAGCGAGCTGCCCGTGCTCGCCGCCTGCGGCGTGGGCCCCGGGCGGCAGATGCGCGGCCTGCTCCTGTTGGCCGTGCCGGTGGCGCTGGCCGTGGGGGGGCTGTCCACCGTGGCGGCACCGTGGGCCTCGCACACCGCTGATGTCTACGCCGAACAGGCGGCACGCACCGCGGATCTCGGTGCGTTGCAGGCCGGCCGGTTCATCGGCGGCGGTGACGCCGGCACGGTCTACGCCAGCCGTACCGAGGGCGACGGCGTGCTGCGCGAGGTCTTCGCCCACGCCCGCGATGGCGAGCTGGAGACCGTCATCCGCGCTGACCGGGGCCGGCAGCTGATCGACCCGGAGACGGGGCAGCGTTTCTTCGTCTTTGAGGACGGGTACCGTTACGACGGTCATCCGGGGCAGCTGGACTGGCGGGTGACGGCTTTCGATCGCCACGGGCTGTTGATCGACACCCGCACGCCGCGGGAGGTGAGCCGCGACCGCGAGGGCACGCCGATGGGTGAGCTGTGGGCCGCCGGCGGGTTGCAGGACCGGGCCGAGATCGAGTGGCGGCTTTCCATGCCGGTGATGGTGGTGGTGCTGAGCCTGCTGGCGGTGCCGCTGGCTAAGGCCGAGCCCCGCGATGGCCGCTACGGCAAGCTGCTCAGCGCGGTGCTGGTCTTCGTCGCCTATTTCCAGCTGCTGAGCAGCGGACGCGAGTGGCTGGAGGCGGGTATCGTGCCGGCCCCCCTGGGGCTGTGGTGGGTCCACGTCCTGGCTGGGGTGGCCGTGGTGCTCTGGACCCGCCGGCGCTTCGGCGCTGGGCCGGGTTGGCTGCGGTCGGCGGCCCGGGGGCGTGGCTGATGCGCATCCTCACCGGTTACCTGGCGCGGACGGTTATCGCGGCGTCCTTGGTTGCCCTGGCCGCCATCCTCGCTTTGGATTTTGTCTTTAGCATGGTCGACGGGGTCGCCGACGACGACCTGGATACCCCCACCATGCTGCTCAAGGCCCTGCTCGAGGCGCCGGCGCTGGCCTACGAGGCCTTCCCCTTCGCAACGCTCATCGGCGCCCTGATGGGTCTGGGTGCCCTGGCCGCCCGGCAGGAGCTGACTGCCATGCGCGCCGCCGGGGTCTCGGTGGTGCAGATCGCCGGTGCGGTGCTGGTTGGTGGGGTGATCCTGGCCCTGTTGGCGACGGCGGTGGGCGAGTTGGTGGTGCCGCCGGCCGAGCGGCAGGCCGCGGCGGTGCGCGGGCTGTCCGAGGCCGACGAGCTGCGCACCGGACCGGACGGGGCGCTGTGGGCCCGGGATGGGCGGGATTTCCTGCGCGCCGAGCGGCCGCGCTCGGCGTCCCACCTGGAGTCGGTGACGCTCTTCCGCTTCGTCGAGGGGCGTCTGACCGAGCGGATCGATGCCGAGGGCGCCCACTACCACGACGGACAGTGGCGGCTCGAGGACGTGGTCAAGACGGTCTACGGCGAGCATCAGCTGGAGCGCCGGGAGCTGGCGCAGTGGTCGTGGGAGGGGGCGCTGAGCCCGGAGGTGCTCGCCGTGGTGGTGGCGGATCCCTCGACGCTGCCGGTGCCGGAGCTGTGGACGTACATCCGCTATCTGGAGGCCAATGAACTCGACAGCGGGCCGTATCGGTTGGCGCTTTGGGAGAAGGTGGCGACGCCGCTGGCGACGTTGGCGATGTTGCTGGTGACCATTCCGCTGGTATTCACGGCGGTACGTTCGTCGGGGGCGGGGCAGCGGATTGTCATTGGTGTGCTGGTGGGGGTGGCGTTCTTCTTGCTCAATCGGGCGCTGGGG
>NZ_NHSN01000012.1:7302-8645 GCF_016653405.1 Halorhodospira halophila | reverse complement strand
CAAGGCGCTTCGGCTGTCGGCGACGCTTCCCCTATCGCTCCCGGTAGGGGGTGTGGCCATCGAGGATCTCGATCGCCTCGGCGACCTGCTCGCGTTCGCGGGTGAGGAAGTCGGCCACTGCGTCGCGCAGCCCGGGGTGGGCGATCCAGTGGGCGGCGTAGGTCGGTACCGGGGCGTAACCCCGCTGGAGCTTATGCTCGCCCTGGACGCCCGCCTCGACCCGCGGCAGGCCGGCCGCGATGGCCCGCTCGATGGCCTGGTAGTAACAGAGTTCGAAGTGCAGGTACGGGACCCGCTCGCGGACGTCCAGCCGGCAGCCCCAGTTGCGCCCGTAGAGCGCCTCGGTGCCGAAAAGGTGCAGCGCACCGGCGATCCATGCCCCGTCCAGGCGCGCCATGACCCAGAGGGTGCGGTCACCGAGCCGTGCGGCCAGCTCGTCGAAGAAGCGGCGTGTCAGGTACCCCGGGCCAAGCTTTTGCCAGCAAGTTTGCTGATAGAGCCGGTCAAAGGCGTCCAGGTGCTCGGCACCGACCTCGTCGCCGCTCAGCGCGTGGATCTCCACCCCGCTCGCCGCCAAGGCGCGGCGCTCGCGGCGGATCTCCTTGCGCCGACGTTGGCTGAGGTGGGCGAGGAAATCCTCGAAGTCCCGGTAGCCCGCGTTGTGCCAGTGGTACTGGTGGGCAGTCCGCTGGAGCCAGCCGAACTCGCCGAGAACCTCCCACTCCTCGCGCCGCGGGAAGGTGATATGCACCGAGGAGAGGCCGAGTTCGGCGCAGATCTGTGTCAGCTCACCGGCCAGGGCACGGCGGATGGCTTCCGGTTCCGCGGCATCGGGGTGAACGGCCAGACGCGGCCCGGTGACCGGGGTGAAGGGAACAGCAACCTGGAGCTTGGGATAGTAACGGCCGCCGGCGCGCTCGAAGGCGTCGGCCCACCCCCAATCGAAGATGAACTCGCCGAAGGAGTGGTCTTTGATGTAAGCCGGACAAACGCCTTGTGCGGTCCCGCCGGGGCCGCGGGCCAACAGATGGCAGGGCTGCCACCCGGTGGCGGTGGTGGCCGAACCGCTGCGCTCCAGGGCGGCCAAGTAGCCGTAGCTCGTGAACGGGTCCTGTTCCCCGGCGCAGGCATCCCACTCAGCCGCCGGGACCTGCTCGATGCTCGCAAGGCGCTCGATGGCGATCACCCGTTGTTCCCTCATCCTCCCGATCGGCCCGGGGTCCGCCCGTCTGTCTGGGTGGTCAACGTAACTCTCGGCCATGATGGGCGTTCGAAGCCGCATGATCGGCGCACCCGCGCTGGGGGATTCCCGGCCTTCCGCATGCGGGGTGGCACGACAGCCG
>NZ_NHSN01000012.1:0-7281 GCF_016653405.1 Halorhodospira halophila | reverse complement strand
GGTTCGGGGCGCCTTTCTGGGCGCGCCGAGCAGCGCAGCCCGAGCGGGGAAAAGCGCCGACGCCGCGCGTCGGCGCTTTTAGCGAGGTTTTGTCCGAGCGAAGCGTCAGCGGAGCGAGTTAAGCGAGCGACCCGCTCGGGCGAGCCGCGCAGGGGACCGCGAAGCGGCGCGCACAGCGGCGCCCCAAACCCCGGCCGCCCCAAGGCGCGGGCACCGAACGCGCGGGCACCGTCAGCCCTCGGCCCGCCTCACCCCTCGTGGGGCTCGCGAATCAGCCAAGTCCCCGCCAGACGATCGTGCAACGCCCGATGCTCCGCATCGAACAGCGCCCAAACGAAGCCCAGACCCAGCAGCGCCCAGGACAGCCCCGCGGCCACAAAACGCGCGCTCGCCTGACCCAGCGTCGGCGGCACCCCCTCGGCGTTCACCACCCGCAGCCGCCACGCCAGCATTCCCAGCGTCCGGCCGCCACGGGTCCAGAAGAGCACGAAGAAGAGATAGACCAGCGCCAGCAGATAGACCTGATAGGCGACCGACAGCCAAGTGCCCGGCGCCGGCGCCTCACCCCCCGAAACCGGCAGGAAGACCGCACTGCCGAGGAAGATGATCGAGACGACGAGCAGCAGGTCGTAGAGGAGTGCCCCGATTCGCAGGCCGAAGGCGGAGAAGACACGGCCGCCGCGTAGGACTCGGCTGGGGGCGTCAAGGGCGGTCTTGCTCACGTCGGGATTCCCGGCAGCAGGCGCGCGGACCCGGGAGGCCGCTGCGCGGCTCAAGAAGAGAGGAGTAAGGTGGCGCTCCCAAGGGGATTCGAACCCCTGTTTCCGCCTTGAGAGGGCGGCGTCCTAACCGCTAGACGATGGGAGCGCTGTCTCGTCCTGTACGGCTCAACCGTCAGCAACGAGGGTGGTATTATAACGATCTTCGTCACTCACACAAGGGTGGTTAGCCATTACGTCCGACAATGGTCTCCAACTTCAACGGCTGGCCGAAGCCGAGCCAACCATCATCCCCCGGGATGCGCACAGCATCTCGCGCGCGGACATCAGCGATAACGCCCTGAAAGTCCTTTATCGTCTGCGCAACGCCGGCTACCAGGCCTACATGGTCGGTGGCGGGGTGCGCGACCTCTCGCTCGGCCGCGAGCCCAAGGACTTCGATGTGGCCACCGACGCCCGGCCCGAGGAAGTGCGCAGGCTCTTCCGCAACTGCCGGCTCATCGGCCGGCGCTTCCGCCTGGCTCACGTCCACTTCGGCGCCGAGATCATCGAGGTGGCCACTTTCCGCGCCCTGCATCCGCCGGAGGACGGCGATGGCGACGGCGATGGCGATGGTGCCGACGGCGAGCGGGTGATCGAGAACGGCCGCATTGTCCGTGACAACGTCTACGGCACATTGGCCGAGGATGCCCTGCGCCGCGATTTCACCGTCAACGCCCTCTACTACAACATCGACGACTTCTCCGTGGTCGATCACGCCGGCGGCATGGACGATCTGGAGGCCGGGGTCATCCGGTTGATCGGCGATCCGCGCGAGCGCTACCAGGAGGACCCGGTGCGCATGCTGCGTGCCGTGCGTTTCGCCCTGAAGCTCGGCTTCCGCATCCATCCGGAGACGGCGGCGCCGATGCACGAGATGGCCGGCAGCGTGGCCGACATGCCTCCGGCGCGGCTCTTCGACGAGGCGCTGAAGCTGTTCATGTCCGGCGACGCGCTGGATGCCTTCGAGATGCTGCGCCACTACGGGCTGTTCGATTCGCTGCTGCCGCTGACCGCCGAGGCGCTGGAGGATGAGGGCAACGAGCAGTGGGTGCCGTTCATCGCCGCGGCGCTGCGCAATACCGACGAGCGCATCGGCGCCGACAAGCCGGTGACCCCGGCCTTCCTGTTTGCGGCGCTGCTCTGGCCGGCGGTCCGTCGGCGCGAGGCCGATCTGGTCGAGGCCGGCGAGGCGCCGATCCCGGCGCTGCAGCAGGCGGCCGCCGAGGTGCAGGCCATGCAGCAGGCGCGCATCGCGCTGCCCAAGCGTTTCAGCATCCCCATGCGCGAGATCTGGACCCTGCAGCCGCGTTTCGCGCGGCGCGGTGGCAAGCGGGCACAGCGGCTGCTCGGGCATCCGCGCTTCCGCGCCGCTTACGACTTCCTCGAGCTGCGCGCCGGGGCGGGTGACGCCCCCGCCGAGCTGGCGCAGTGGTGGCGCGAGTTCCAGGAGCAGCCCGAGCGCCCGCCCTCGCAGAAGAAGAAGAGCAGCCGCGGTGGGCGGCGCCGGCGCGGCGGCCGGGGCCGTGGCAAGGGCAATGGCGAGGGTGGCGGGAATGGCACCGCGGCGTCGACCCCGGAGGAGTCGGCGGAATGAGCACGGCCATCACGGCCTACGTCGGCCTGGGCAGTAACCTCGAGCAGCCGCGCCGGCAGGTCGAGCGGGCGGTGGTGCGCCTGGATCTGCTCGCCGACTGCCGGGTCCAGGCCGTCTCCAGCCTCTACCGCAACCCGGCGCTGCAGGCGCCGGGCGTGCCGGCACAGCCCGATTTCATCAACGCCGTGGCGGCGCTGGAGACGCGGCTGGGCCCGCTGGCCTTGCTCGACGCCCTGCTCGGCATTGAGGCCGCGCAGCACCGGCGGCGCGACGGGGTGCGCTGGGGGCCGCGGACCCTGGATCTGGACCTGCTGCTCTACGGTCAGATGCAGGTGGAGGAGCCGCGGCTGCAGGTGCCGCATCCGGAGCTGGCCCGGCGGCCGTTCGTGGTCCATCCGCTGCTTGAGATCGCCCCCGGGGTTCGCTTGCCCGGCGCCGGGGCGCTGGCCGACGCCGCCGCGGCGCTCGGCGTCGATGCCCTGGAGCGGGTTGGCGCCGTGGCCGGCTTCGAGCACCGGTCGCTGCAGGAACCGGCCTGAAGGCTGGACGCGTTACGGCGATGGGTACTTCAATCGGGAGCCAGTGGCGCTGTACTCTGTCCCACCTTTCTCAAGCCGAGGTTGACTCCCATGTCCAGCGGTGATCGCAAGCACGCCTCCGGCGGGGCCGTGACGGTCTCCCGCATGCGCGCGATGAAGCGCGAGGGCCAGCCCCTGGTCTGTCTGACGGCCTACGACTACGGCTTCGCGGCCGCCTGCGAGCGCGCCGGGGTGGATCTGCTGCTCATCGGCGACTCCCTCGGCATGGTGGTCCAGGGTCACGAGACCACCCTGCCGGTAACCGTGGACGACATCGTCTACCACACCTGCTGCGTGGCACGGGCCTGCCAGCGGGCGCTGGTGGTGGCGGATCTGCCCTTCATGAGCCATACCGACGTGGAGCAGGGGCTGCACAACGCTGGGCGTCTGATGAAGGAGGGCGGGGCGCAAATGGTCAAGCTCGAGGGCGGTGCCGAGCAGGCAGCGCTGGTCGAGCGCCTGGCCGTGAACGGGATCCCGGTCTGCGGCCACTTGGGGCTGAAGCCGCAGCAGGTCCATAAGCTCGGCGGCTACCGGGTGCAGGGGCGCGAGCAGGCCGACGCCGAGCGCATGGAGGCCGATGCCCGGGCGCTGGAGGCGGCCGGGGCCGATCTGCTCATCCTCGAGTGCGTGCCCACCCCCCTGGCGCGGCAGCTCAGCGAGCAGCTGAGCATCCCCGTGGTGGGTATCGGCGCCGGCGGCGGCTGCGATGGGCAGATCCTGGTGCTCCACGACGTGCTCGGCGTCACCGAGCAGCCGCCGCGCTTCGCCCGGGCCTTCGGTGCCGAGACGGGGAGTGTGCAGGCGGCGCTGGCCGCCTACGCGGCGGCGGTGCGCGACGGCACCTTTCCAGGGCCAGAGCACGGGTTCGAGGCTTGAGGCGGGTTACCGAACGCAACGCCATGCGCGAGCTCTCGCGCGCCTGGCGCGGGCGCGGCGAGCGCGTCGGGCTGGTGCCGACCATGGGCAACCTCCATCGCGGCCACCTGGAGCTGGTCGACCGCCTGGCCGGGTGCGTGGACCGGCTGGTGGTGTCGATCTTCGTCAATCCGCTGCAGTTCGGCCCCGGGGAGGACTACGACGCCTACCCGCGCACGCTGGACGCCGATCTGGCCGCCTTGCAGGGGCGCGGCGTGGACGCCGTCTTCGCGCCCACCGCGCGGGAGATGTACCCCGGCGTCGAGCCGCCCTGGACCGGGGTCGACGTGCCGGCATTGACGCAGACCCTGTGCGGGGCGGCCCGGCCGGGCCACTTCGCCGGGGTGGCGGTGGTGGTGATCAAGCTGCTCAACATCGTCGAGCCGGATGCGGCGGCCTTCGGGCGCAAGGACTACCAGCAGCTGCAAGTGGTGCGCCGGGTGGTGGCCGATCTGGATCTGCCGGTGGAGATCGTCGAGGTGCCCGTCGTCCGCGAGGACGACGGTCTGGCGCTGAGTTCACGCAACGGCTACTTGGATGCGGAGCAGCGTCGGCGGGCGCCGGCGCTCTACGTCACGCTCCGCGAGTTGGCGGCGGCCCTGGAGGCCGGGCGGCGGGACTGGCAGCAGCTCGAAGCCGAGGCCTGCCGGCGGCTGGAGGCGGCGGGGTTCGACGCCGCCGAGTACGTAGCGGTCCGCCGCTGCGATGATCTGGCCGAGCCGCGCGGGGATGAGCCGCGGCTGGTGTGCCTGGGGGCGGCGCGCCTGGGTACGGCGCGGCTGATCGACAACGTCGAGGCGCGATTGAACCGGTAACCGAGGGCGTGCATAATCGCTGAGCTGCCGATTGTGCAGGTGCACATGACCGGTTCTTCATCAATCGGATCGGCATGTGATTTCGCGGCATAGAGGTTTGAGCCATGCAACTGAACATGCTCAAGGGCAAGCTGCATCAGGCCCGCGTCACGCAGACCGAGCTCGAGTACGAGGGCTCCTGCGCCATTGATCTGGACCTGTTGGAAGCAGTCGGCATCCACGAGTACGAGCAGATCCACGTCTACAACATCGAGAACGGCGAGCGCTTTGTGACCTACGCCATCATCGGTGAGCGGGGCTCGCGGATGATCTCCATGAACGGGGCGGCGGCCCACAAGTGCAGCGAGGGTGATCGGGTGATCATCTGCGCCTACGCCGGTGTCCCGGAGTCGGAGCTGGGCGAATTCCAGCCCCGTCTGGCTTATCTCGATGCGGACAACCGCATTACCCAGCGGCGCGGCAGCATCCCGCTGCAGGTCGCCTAGTCCGTCCCCCGCGGCGTGGCTCCGTGCCGCGCTAGGGCCCACCGCACGTGTTCCCGTACCAGGGCCGAGGGGTGGTTGAGCCGCTGTCCGAGCGCCTCGACCACCTCGGGCGTGGGTGCGGCGTTGCCCAGTGCCACCGCCAGGTTGCGCAGCCATCGCTCGTGGCCGATCCGCCGGATGGCGGAGCCCGCCGTGCGCTCGAGGAAGGTGGCCTCGTCCCAGTTGAACAGCGCCACCAGATCCGCGTCGTCCAGACCGTGGCGGGGCTGGAAATCGTCCTCGGCGGTGGGGTGGGCGTAACGATTCCAGGGGCAGACCAGCTGACAGTCGTCGCAGCCGAAGATGCGGTTGCCCATGGCCGGGCGCAGGGGCTCGGGGATCGAGCCCGGATGCTCGATGGTCAGATAAGAGATGCAGCGGCGCGCGTCGAGCTGGTAGGGGCCGGTGAAGGCGTTCGTCGGGCAGGCGCGCAGGCAGCGTCGGCAGCTGCCGCAATGCGCGCGGACCGGATCGTCCGTGGGCAGCGGCAGGTCCGTGAATAGCTCGCCGAGGAAGAAGTACGACCCGGCGTGGCGATTGAGCAGCATGGTGTTCTTGCCGATCCAGCCCAGCCCGGCCTCGCGAGCCAGCGCGCGCTCGAGGACCGGGGCGCTGTCGACGAAGGCGCGGTAGCCGAAGGGGCCGATGGTGGACTGGATGCGTTCGGCGAGTCGCTGCAGCCGCCGTCGCATCAGCTTGTGGTAGTCGCGGCCCAGGCTGTAGCGGGTGATGAAGGCGCGTTGGCGGGCCTCGAGCACGGCGCGGGGCTCCGCCGCCCGATCCGGGGTGTAGTCCATGCGCACCACGACCACCGAACGGGTCCCGGGGACCAGCTGCCGGGGCCGCGCCCGCTTGCGCCCGTGGCGGCCCATGAAGCCCATTTCGCCCTGGTGACCAGCCTGCAGCCAGCGGATCAGGCGCGCTTCGTCCTGCGCCAGCTCGGTGCCGGCGATGCCGCAGGCCGAGAAGCCCAACTCGGCGGCCCAGGTGCGGATGGAGCCGGCGAGGGCGGCGGACTGGAGTGCGGTCGGTTCAGCGTCGGGCATAGACCGTTCAGAATGGAGCGTTCCGGGGCCGGGGGGAACCCCCCCCCGCCGTGCGCGTTCGACCTGGAGGCGAGCAGAACCCCATGCGTGAGCTCTACACCCCCGACCAAGTGGCCCGCCTGGATCAGGCGGCCATCCGTGCCGGTATCGCCGGCGAGGTGCTCATGGACCGTGCCGGCCGGCGGCTCTGGCAGGAGATGCGCCAGCGTTGGCCGGGGGCAGGGCGGTTGGCCGTGGTCTGCGGCGGCGGCAACAACGGTGGTGACGGATACGTGGTGGCCCGTCTGGCCGGCCGGGCCGGGCTGGCGGTGGAGGTCCTCTACCTGGTGCCGCCGGAGCGGCTGAGCGGGGATGCGGCCCGCCACGCGCAGCGTTACCTAGACGGGGGCGGGATCTGTCGACCGTTCGAGCCCGAGGCCCTGGACGGGGTCGACGTGATCGTCGACGCGCTGCTCGGCACCGGGCTGGATCGGCCGGTGAGCGGGGCGTTCGCCGAGGCGGTGACGGCCGTCAATGCCACCCCCGCGCCGGTGGCGTCGGTGGATATCCCCTCCGGCATCCACGGGCGCACCGGGGCCGAGATGGGGGTCGCGGTCCGGGCGCAGCTTACCGCGACCTTCGTCGCCCGCAAGAGTGGGCTGTTCACCGGTCGCGGCCCGGCCTGCGCCGGGGCGGTGGTCTTCGACGATCTCGGTACGGCGACGTGGACCGCCGGCGCGGAGTTGCCCCATGCGTGGCAGGCGACACCGGCGGATGTCGGCGCGTTGCTGCCGCCCCGGCCGCGGGATGCGCACAAGGGGCAGCAGGGGCATGTGCTGGTGGTCGGCGGGGATCGCGGTATGGCCGGTGCGGTGCGCCTGGCCGCCGAGGCGGCGGGGCGCAGCGGCGCCGGGCTGGTGAGCGTGGCGACGCGCCCGGAGCACGTGCCGGCGGTGGTGGGTCCGTGTCCGGCGGTCATGGCCTACGGCATCGATCGCGCCGAGGAGCTGGCGCCGCTGCTCAGCCGCGCCAGCGTGGTCGCCCTGGGTCCGGGGCTGGGCCAGGG
>NZ_NHSN01000011.1 GCF_016653405.1 Halorhodospira halophila | reverse complement strand
CCTGGGGGCGTGCGATGTGGGCGGCTTGCCGGGATGTGGCCCGCCCCCGCGTGGTCGATGCGGACGGGCTCAACCTGCTCGCCGCCGACGGGCGGCCGCTGGCCGACGCTGTGCTGACGCCGCACCCCGGTGAAGCGGCGCGGTTGCTCGGCGCCGACTGGGACACCACGGCGATCGCCGCTGACCGCTTCGCCGCCGTGCGCGAGCTGGCCTCGGGGTGGCAGGCGGTGGCCCTGCTCAAGGGGGCGGGGACCCTGGTCGACGACGGTCGAGCGCGCTATCTGGCCAGCGCCGGGACGCCGGGGATGGCCAGCGGCGGCATGGGGGATGTGCTCACCGGGGTGGTGGCCGGGCTGTGGGCCCAGTGTCCGGGGGCCGATCGGGCCCGTATGGCGGCGGTGGCGGCCCACGTCCACGGCCGGGCCGGGGAGCGGGCCGCTGCGGCTCTGGGCGGTGAGCGCGGCCTGCTCGCCAGCGACCTGCTCGGCTGGTTGCCGGCGGTTCTCGCCGAGGGGGAGGCGGCGGCGTGAGCATGTGGCAGTGTGATCTCGCCGACGCCGCGGCCACCGAAGCCCTGGGGGCGGCGCTGGCCGCGGTGCTCTCCGAGGGGGTGGTCTACCTGCACGGCGACCTGGGAGCGGGCAAGACCACCCTGGCCCGCGGGTTGCTGCGCGCCCGCGGGGTGGCCGGCCCGGTGCGCAGCCCCACGTACACGCTGCTCGAGCCCTACGCCACGGCCGCCGGGTCCGTCCTACACCTGGATCTTTACCGCCTGGCCGACCCCGAGGAGCTTTACTTCCTGGGCGTCGAGGAGATCGAGGCGACGGGGACGCTGGCGCTGGTCGAGTGGCCGGGGCGCGGCGCCGGGGTGCTGCCGCCCGCGGATCTGTCGGTGACGTTGGGGTACGTCGGCGCCGCACGGCGTGCGACGGTCCGCGCCGAGACGGCGCGAGGCCGCGGAGCGGTGGCGGCGCTGGATTCAGGTAGCGCTTGAGTTTTGCTCCTTATCTTCTCGTCTATCGGGAAAAAACCCTTGAAGCCGGCCGGCGCCCGGCATAGCCTTGAGAGGCAGCAACGGGCGACCACGAGGTGCGAGGAGGAGCGTTGAGGCGGGGCTATGGCCTGGCATGGATCGGGCTGCTGATCGGGCTGCTGGCGGCCCATGCGGCGCCGGCCGCGACTATCGACAATGTGCGGCTTTCCGATGAGGACGACCGCACCCGGGTGGTCTTCGACCTGGATCAGGTGCCGGAGCATCGGGTTTTCACCCTGCCGGATCCGCACCGGGTGGTGATCGACTTCGAAGGCGTCGAACTCGGTGCTGCCGATCTGCCGCGGGGCGGGGTGCTCGATGGAATCCGCACCGGCCGGCAGGAAGGCGGCGGGCTGCGCGTGGTCCTCGACGTCAGCCGCGAGGTGGAGGCGCGCAGCTTCGTGATCGGCGGCGGCGACGACGGCGGCCAGCGCCTGGTGGTGGATCTGGGCGGCAAGCAGGGCGAGCGCCGGCAGGCGGTGCGCTCCGCCTCGGAGCGCGAGACACGCGAGGTGATCGTCGCCATCGACGCTGGCCACGGCGGGGTCGACCCCGGCGCCATCGGCCCCGACGGGACCTTCGAGAAGGATGTGGTCCTGGAGGTTTCCCGCCAGCTCTACGACCTGATGAAGGAGGCCCAGGGCCTGCGGCCGCTGATGGTTCGCGAGGGCGATTACTACATGAACCTGCGCGACCGCACCCGGGTCGCCCGGGAGGGCAACGCCGACATCTTCCTCTCCATTCACGCTGATGGGGCGGAGAATCCCAACGTTAAGGGCGCCTCGGTCTACGCGCTGTCCCTGGACGGGGCCACCTCGGAGCAGGCGCGGGTGCTGGCGCGGCGGGAGAATGCGGCCGACTTCATCGGTGGGGTCTCGCTGGAGGACAAGGACGACACCGTGGCCTCGGTGCTGGTGGACCTCTCCCGGGGGCACACGATTGAGGCGAGCCTGGAGATGGGTGAGTACCTGCTGCCCCAGCTCGACCGCCACGCGTATCTGCTGCGCAACCGCGTCGACCAGGCCGGTTTTGCCGTGCTCAAGTCCCTGGACATGCCCTCGCTGCTCATCGAGCTGGGCTTTCTGACCAACCCCGAGGAGGAGCGCCGGCTGAACACCCGCAGCTATCAGCGTGACCTGGCCGAGGGGATCGTCGCCGGCGTACGCGAGTACGCCGAGCGCCACATCCTCCCTGAGCTGCGCATGGCCGATGCAGGCCAGAACGGCCAGCGCGAGCACGAGGTTCAGCGCGGTGAGAACCTGTCGGTGATTGCGCAGCGGTACGAGGTCAGCACCGAGCGCCTGCGCGAGGTCAACGACCTCTCCGGGGATCAGATCCGCGCTGGCAGCACACTGGTCATCCCTTAGAATGCGCGCATGAGTACGCGCGGCATTCACCCCCTGCCGGATAATCTGATCGACCAGATCGCCGCGGGCGAGGTGGTCGAGCGCCCCGGGTCGGTGGTCAAGGAGCTGGTCGAGAACAGCCTTGACGCCGGCGCCGGGCGCATCGAGGTGCAGATCGAGCGCGGCGGCAAGCAGCGTATCCGCATCGCCGACGACGGCGGCGGCATCCCGCCCGGGGAGCTGGAGCTGGCCCTGCGTCGGCACGCGACCAGCAAGCTCACCGGCCTCGAGGAGCTGGAGCGGATCGCCAGCCTCGGGTTCCGCGGCGAGGCGCTGCCGAGTATCGCCGCCGTTTCGCGGCTGACCCTGGCCTCGCGCACCGCCGACGACGAGCTCGGTTATCAGCTGCGGTGCGACGGTGGGGCGCTGGGCGCGCCGGAGCCGGTGGCCCAGCCGCCGGGGACCACCGTCACCGTCGATGATCTCTTCTACAACACCCCGGGGCGGCGCAAGTTCCTGCGCACCGAGCGAACCGAGCTTTACCACGTCCAGGAGGCGCTGCGCCGGTTGGCGCTGAGCCGGTTCGATGTCGGTTTCTCGCTCGCCCACCAGGGGCGGCGGCTGTGGTCGGTGGCCCCGGCGGTCAGTGAGACGGAGCGCCACGAGCGCCTTGCCGAGCTGCTGGGGCGTGCCTTCGCCGATCACGCCCTGGCGGTGGAGCTGGAGGGCGCCGGGCTGCAACTCAGCGGCTGGCTGGGGCTGCCCACCGCGGCGCGGCGCCAGGGGGATCTGCAGTATCTGTTCGTCAACGGGCGGCTGGTGCGTGACCGGGGGGCGGCTCACGGGATTCGCCAGGCCTACAGCGACTGCCTCTACCGGGACCACTACCCCGCCTATGTCCTTTTCCTGGAGATGGATCCGGCGCGGGTCGACGTCAACGTCCACCCGATGAAGCACGAGGTGCGTTTCCGTGACGGGCGCACGGTGCACGACTTCCTGGCACGGCGGATTGCCGACGCCCTGGCGACGGTGGATCCGGCCGGCGCGGCGGCACCCGCGGCGACGGGTTCGCCTGGTAGGGCCCCGTCCGCCGGTGTTGGCACGGCCCCGGGGGCGGCGTCGGCTGTAGCGCCGCGTGCCGGGGCCGACGGATCGCAGGGTGGCACCGCGGAGCTGGGGCTGCCCCTGGCTGAGGCCCGGCAGCTCTATGGCGGTGGCGCCGGTGCGCCCGCCGGTACCCCGGGGAGCGCGGGGGCACCGGCTGCCCCCGCAGAGCCAGCCACCCCGGGGGATCCGGCCACCCGGCAGGAGGCCGAGCCGGAGCTGGGCCACGCCGTGGGGCAGATCCGTGACGCCTACATCCTTGCCGAGTCCCAGCGGGGCTTGGTAGTGGTGGACATGCACGCCGCCCACGAGCGAGTGGTCTACGAGCGGATGAAGGCGCAGCTGGCGGCCTCGGGGATCGCCACCCAGTCGCTGCTTGTGCCGGTGAGCGTTCCGGTGCCCCCCGCCGAAGCCGAGCGGGTGGAGCTGCACGCAGCCACCCTGGCGCAGGCCGGTCTGGAGGTGGATCGGGCCGGCCCGGAGTCGGTGCGGGTGCACCGGGTGCCGGCGCTGCTCGCCGAGGCCGACGCGGCGGCGCTGGTCCGCGACGCGGTGGCGGCGCTGGAGGCGGAAGGGGCGGGCGGTGGCGTGGAGGACCGGGTGCACGCGCTACTCGCGCAGATGGCCTGCCACGGCTCGGTGCGCGCCGGGCGCCGCCTGGAGCGGGCCGAGATGGACGCCCTGTTGCGTGATATCGAGCGCACCCCGCGGGCGGCACAGTGCAACCACGGCCGGCCCACCTACACCGTGCTCGACGACGAGGCGCTGGCGCGGCTGTTCATGCGGGGGCGGTGATGGCGGCGCCGGTGGTCTTCATCATGGGGCCTACCGCCGTCGGCAAGAGCGAGCTGGCCCTCTCCCTGGCCGAGCGGCTGGGCGGGGAGATCGTCAGTGTCGATTCGGCGCAGATCTATCGAGGGTTGGATATCGGGACCGCCAAGCCCTCCCGCGCGGTGCGCGCGCGCTGCCCGCACCATCTGATCGACATCCGCGACCCGGTCGAGCGCTACTCGGCGGCGGAGTTCGCCCGCGACGCCCAGGCGGCCATCGCCGCCATCCGCGGCCGCGGGCGGTTGCCGGTGCTTGTCGGTGGGACCGGTCTCTATTTCCAGGCGCTTCAGCACGGGCTCTCACCCATGCCGCCGGCGGATACCCGGATCCGCGCCGAGTTGGCGGCGGAGGAGGCGGCCCACGGCGTGCAGGCGCTGCATCGGCGGTTGTGGGCCCTGGATCCGGAGAGTGCCGCACGGCTGCACCCCAACGACAGCCAGCGCATCCAGCGGGCGCTGGAGGTCTACCGGCTCACCGGCCGACCGCTGAGCGAGGTCCAGCGCGAGCCGGGGCTGCCGGGGCTGGACGAGGCGCCGCTGAAGGTCATCCTCGAGCCGCCGGAGCGTGCCTGGCTGCACCGGCGCATCGAGGCCCGTTTCCGGGCCATGCTCGCCGCCGGGCTGGTGGGCGAGGTGGTGGCGCTGCACCGCCGCGGCGATCTGGGCGAGGAACTCCCGGCGATTCGTGCGGTCGGATACAGGCAAGTCTGGCATTACCTGGAAGGCGCCTGCGACCACCCCACGATGATCCGCCGGGGGCTGCGCGCCACGCGTCAGTACGCCAAGCGCCAGATCACCTGGTTGCGCGGGCAGGACGACGGAGTCCGGTTCACGGCGGGCGACGGGCTGGAGGCGCGGGTTCACAGCTATGTCACCGGGGCCCTCGGGGGCGTGTGATACACTTTTCCCATGAGCAAGTGGCGCCCCTGCGGCGGGGTTCGCGGGTCATAACAACAACAATCATTGGGGGCGAATCGTCATGGCGAAGGGGCAGTCATTGCAGGAACCCTTTCTGAATACCCTGCGCAAGGAAAAGGTTCCGGTCTCGATCTACCTGGTCAATGGGATCAAGCTGCAGGGGCAGATCGAGTCCTTCGATCAGTTCGTGGTGCTGTTGCGCAACAACGTCAACCAGATGGTGTACAAGCACGCCATCTCGACCATCGTCCCGGCACGGCGCGTGCGCCTGCCGCAGCAGGGCGAAGAGGCATCCGCCGAGGCGGTCGTCGGCGAGGAGGCAAGCGATAACTAATCAGCGCAAGGGTAGCGGTCCGGCGGATCTGTTCGCCCGGCCTTCTGGGGGCGAACGGGCCGTGGTGCTGCACGTCCGGCTTCCAGGGGACGCCCTGGACGCCGCGGAGGAGTTCGAGGCGCTGGGTGACTCCGCCGGCGCCGAGGTGGTGGGCCGCTTTCGCCACCGACGCGACACCCCGGATCCGCGGACCTTCATCGGCCGCGGCAAGGTCGCCGAGCTGGCCGAGCGGGTGCGCGAACTGGACGCCGGGCTGGTGCTGGTTGACCAGCCGCTGTCGGCGGCTCAGGAGCGCAACCTGGAGACCGACCTGGGCTGCCGTGTGCTCGATCGCACCGGGCTGATCCTGGATATCTTCGCGCAGCGGGCGCGAACCTTCGAGGGCCGGCTCCAGGTGGAGCTGGCGCAGCTCAAGCACGTCGCCAGTCGCCTGGTCCGCGGCTGGTCCCACCTGGAGCGGCAGAAAGGCGGGATCGGCCTGCGTGGCCCGGGCGAGAAGCAGCTGGAGATGGACCGCCGGTTCATCGGCGGGCGCATCCAGCAGATCGAACGGCGCCTGGCCAAGGTGCGCCGAACCCGTGAGCAGGGCCGCAAGGCCCGGCGCAAGCGCGAGCTGCCCGTGGTCTCGCTGGTCGGCTATACCAACGCCGGCAAGTCCACCCTGTTCAATCACGTTACCGGCTCACAGCGCCTGGCCGAGGATCGGCTGTTCGCGACACTCGATCCCTCGTGGCGCCGCGTGGAGCTGGCCCGTGGCTCGGCGGCGGTGGTTTCGGATACGGTGGGCTTTATCAGCCGGCTGCCCCACGATCTGGTGGCGGCCTTCCGCTCGACCCTCGAGGAGGTCACCGACGCGGATCTGCTTCTTCACGTCATCGACGCCGGGGCCGAGGAGCGCGAGCACCAGATCGAGCAAGTGGAGGCGGTCCTCGCGGAACTCGGTGCCGATGCGGTGCCCACGCTGCGTGTCTACAACAAGGTGGATACCTGCGCCCTGGCGCCGGGCCGGATCGAGGACGACGAAGGCCTGGTGACCGGCGTACGGATCTCGGCGGCCACCGGTGAGGGGGTGGAAGCCCTGCTCGAGGCGGTGGCCGAGCGGCTCGGCCCGGAGCGCACCCGGCGCCGTGTCCATCTGCGGCCGGATCAGGGGCGCCTGCGTGCCCAGCTGTTCCGGCTCGGCTGTGTCATCGAGGAGCACTGCGCCGACGACGGCCAGCTCGCTCTGGAGGTGGAGCTCCCCGTGCATGAGCTGGAAAGGCTCCATGTCCGTGAGGGGCTGCCGCGCGGAGAGGTTGTCCCTACCTGACTTCGGTTGCGGTTGGCGGGGCAGCTCCCTAGAATCTGACCGTTCGACCGACCTGACGGCGGATCGTCTTAGTCACATACGGAGTCCCGAATGGCGTGGAATGAGCCCGGCGGCGGCAGCCGCGACCCCTGGGGCAGCGGCCCCAAAGGCGGCGGCAGTGGGGGGCCGCCCGATCTGGATGAGGTCTTCCGCAAGTTGCGTGAGCAGTTGCAGGGCCTGTTCGGCGGGCGCATGCCCAGCGGGCCCTCCCGCGGGCCCGGCGCAACCGGCATCGGCTTGCTGGCGCTCGGCGCCTTCGTGGTCTGGATGCTATCCGGCATCTATATCGTCGACCAGGGCTGGCGCGGGGTGGAGCTGACCTTCGGTCGCCACTCCGATACGACGGAGCCCGGGCCGCACTGGCACTGGCCGCGCCCCATCGGCCAGATCGAGCGGGTCAATGTCGACCAGCGGCGCATCGCCGAGGTCGGCTACGAGTCGATGCAGAATCGGGCCCGTCCCGTGCCGGCCGAGGCGCTGATGATCACCCGCGACGAGAACATCGTCGATGTGCGGATCGCGGCGCAGTACGAGGTCAATGATCCTTTCCTCTACCTGTTCAACTTCCGCTTGCCGGAGCAGACCCTCAAGCAGGTCACCGAGAGTGCCGTGCGCGAGATCATCGGCAAGCGTGAACTGCAGTATGTGCTCACCGAAGGCCGCACCGAGGTGGCGCAGGAGACCGGGCGGTTGCTCCAGGAGGTGATGGACGAGTACCGCACCGGGCTGCAAGTGGTGCAGGTGGCGGTCCAGGATATCCAGCCCCCCGAGCCGGTGCAGCCGGCCTTCGAGGACGCCATCCGCGCCCGGGAGGACGAGCAGCGCACCATCAACCGGGCCCAGGCCTACGCCAATGAGCTGATCCCGCGGGCCCAGGGCCAGGCGGCGCGCATTCTCGAGGAAGCAGACGGTTACCGCGAGCAGGTTATCGCCCAGGCCGAGGGTGACGCGGCCCGCTTCGAGGCGCTGGTGGCCGAGTACCGCAACGCACCGTCGCTGATGCGTCAGCGGATCTACCTCGAGACCATGGAGGAGATCCTCGGGCGCGTGCCCAAGGTGATGCTCGACTCCGAGTCCAGCCAGTCGCTGATGTACCTGCCGCTGGACAAGCTCATGGATCGCCGGAGTGGCACGACGGCGTTTGCCGGCGAATCCAATATCGATGTACCGCAGGAACGGGACGCCATCTCGCCGACGCAGCGAGCACGAGAGGCGCTCCGTGATAGGGGGACGCGCTGATGCGAATCCTGAAGAACGTCGTGTTGCCCCTGCTGGTGGTGGCCGCGATCCTCGGCTACTTCTCGGTGTTCACCGTCTCCGAGAAGGAGGTCGCGCTCAAGTTCCGGCTTGGTGAGATCATCAAGTCGGACTTTGATCCGGGGCTCCACTTCAAGACCCCGTTCGTGAACAACGTCCGCAAGTTCGACGCCCGGGTGCAGAACCTGGACGAGGAGCCGGAACGGTTCCTGACGGTGGAGCAGAAGAACCTGATCGTCGACTCCTTCGTGAAGTGGCGCGTGGATGATGCCGAGCGTTACTACACCACCGTCCGTGGTGAGCCGGAGCGGGCCAACCAACGCCTGCGCGAGATCATCCGCGATGCCCTGCGTGCCGAGTTCGGTAAGCGCACGGTGCAGGACATCATCTCCGGCGAGCGCGTGCAGATCATGGACATCCTGCGCGTGACCACCGCCGAGGCGGCGCAGAGCCTGGGGCTGGAGGTGCTCGATGTGCGCCTCAAGCGCATCGATCTGCCCGAGGACGTTACCGACTCGATCTTCGACCGCATGGTGGCGGATCGTGAGCGGGTCGCCCGCGAGATCCGCGCCCGCGGTGAGGAGGCCGGCGAGCGCATCCGCGCCGACGCCGACCGTCAGCGGACGGTGCTCCTCGCCGAGGCCTACCGGGACGGTGAGTCCCTGCGTGGTGAGGGTGATGCCACCGCGGCGGAGATCTACGCCAGCGCCTACAGCCAGGAGCCGGATTTCTTCGCCTTCCAGCGCAGCCTCAGGGCCTATCGCGAGTCCTTCCAGGGTGAGGACGATCTGTTCGTCCTGTCGCCGGACTCGCAGTTCTTCCGCTTCTTCGACGGCGGCGAGCAGCTGCCGGGGATGAACGGCGAGCTCGGGTCCCCCGATCAGGACTGACCGAGAGGGGGGATCGCCGTGGAGATGGGTGACCTGCTCACCGCGATCGCCCTCCTGCTGGTGATCGAGGGCATCCTCCCTGCAGCGAATCCCGGCGCCCTGCGCCGGGTGTTCCTGCAGGCCGCCGAGATGGATGATCGAAGCCTGCGGACCGTCGGCCTCCTGTCCATGGGGGTGGGCGTTCTGCTGCTCTACTGGGTGCGAGGTTAATGGATCGCAAGGCACGGTGGATGCTGCCGGACGGCGTCGACGAGCTGTTGCCGCCGGAGGCCGCACAGGCCGAGGCGTTGCGCCGTCGGCTGTTGGATCTCTTCGATTCCTGGGGGTATGAGCTGATCATGCCCCCTTTCATTGAGTACCTGGAGGCACTGCTCACCGGCACCGGCCGGGATCTGGACGTGCAGACCTTCAAGGTCACCGATCAACTCTCCGGGCGGACGCTGGGCGTGCGCCCCGACATCACCCCGCAGGCGGCCCGGATCGACGCCCATCAGCTGCGCCGCGAGGGCATCACCCGGCTGTGCTACATCGGCAGCACCCTGCAGGCGCGGGCCGAAGGGCCCGCCGGCAGCCGCAATGCCGTGCAGCTTGGCGCAGAGCTCTACGGCCACGCCGGGGTGGAGAGCGATCTGGAGGTGATCTCGCTGATGCTCGCCACGCTGCGCGCCGCCGGGGTGGAGCAGCTGCATCTGGATGTGGGGCACGTGGGTATCTTCGAGGCCCTGCTTGAGGACCTCGGCCTCGGCCCGGCCGCCGAGGAGGCCCTGCTTGATGCCCTGCAGCGCAAGGCCGGCGACGAGATCGCCGTCGTGCTCGCCGAGGCCGGCGTGGAGACGGCGCAGGCCGAGCGTCTTTCGGCGCTGGTCGGGCTGCACGGCGGCGTGGAGGTCCTAGAGCGGGCGCAGACGGTGCTCGGCTGGGCCGGTCCGGCTGTGGCCGAGGCGCTGGAGCAGCTGCGTGTGGTGGCCGACAGCCTGGCGCGGCGCGAGCCGGAGTTGCCGCTGCACCTGGATCTGGGCGAGCTGCGCGGCTACCGCTACCACACCGGGCTGGTGTTCGCCGCCTACACCCCGGGCTATGGGCAGGAGCTGGCGCGCGGTGGGCGCTACGACGGCATCGGCCGGGCGTTCGGGCGGCCGCGGCCGGCCACCGGCTACAGCGCCGACCTCAAGGCGCTGCTCAACCTCGGCGGCGGCGTTGCGGGGCCGGCTGGGGGTGGCGTGCTCGCCCCCTGGGGCGATGATCCGGCGTTGCATGCACGCGTGGCCGAGTTGCGCGCCGCCGGTGAGCGGGTGGTCTGGCAGCTGCCCGGCGACGAGCAGGACAACCACGGTTGCGATCGACGCCTGGTCGAGCGCAACGGCACCTGGGAACTGGATACGGAGTGAGTATGGGCACCAATGTGGTCGTAGTCGGCACGCAGTGGGGCGACGAGGGCAAGGGCAAGATCGTCGACTGGTTGACCGAGAACGCCGGGGTCGTGGCGCGCTTCCAGGGCGGGCACAACGCCGGCCATACGCTGGTCATCGACGGCGAGCAGACGGTGCTGCACCTGATCCCGTCCGGCATCCTCCGCGATGATGCTACCTGCGTGATCGGCAACGGCGTGGTGCTCTCCGCCGAGGCGCTGCTCGAAGAGATCCGCGAGCTCGAGGCCCGTGGGGTTCCGGCGCGGGAACGGCTGCGCATCAGCCCCTCCTGCCCGCTGATCCTGCCCTGCCACGTGGCGCTGGATCACGCCCGGGAGAAGGCGAAAGGCAAGGCGGCTATCGGCACCACCGGCCGCGGCATCGGTCCCGCCTACGAGGACAAGGTGGCCCGGCGCGGCGTGCGGTTGTCGGATCTGTTCCACCGCGAGCGCCTGGCGCAGAAGCTCGGCGAGCTGCTCGACTACCACAACTTCGTGCTCAAGCACTATTTCGGCGCCCCGACCATGGACTTCCAGGAGGTCCTCGATCAGGCGCTGGCCCACGGCGAGCAGCTGCGGCCGCTGGCCACCGACGTCGGTGCCCTGCTGACCGCGGAGATGCGCACCGGACGCAATATCCTCTTCGAGGGCGCGCAGGGTACGCTGCTGGACGTCGATCACGGCACGTACCCCTTCGTGACCTCGTCGAACACCTGCGCTGGTGCCGCCGCCGCGGGGACCGGCGTCGGCCCGCGCACCCTCGACTACATCCTGGGGATCACCAAGGCGTACACCACCCGGGTGGGGCAGGGGCCGTTCCCCACGGAACTCGACTTCGACGACGAGATGGGTATGCACCTGGGCGAGCGGGGCCATGAGTTTGGCGCCACCACCGGGCGGCAGCGCCGCTGCGGCTGGTTCGACGCCGTGGCCACGCGCCGGGCGGCGCAGATCAACAGCCTCAGCGGGCTTTGCATCACCAAGCTCGATGTCCTCGACGGCCTGGAGACGCTCCGGCTGTGCGTCGGCTACCGGTGCCAGGGGGCGCTCTGCGAGACGCTGCCGTCGGAGGTGGAAACCCTGTCGGAGTGCGAGCCCGTCTACGAGGACATGCCCGGCTGGGCGGAGACCACCTCGGGCATCGAGCGCTACGAGGATCTGCCCGAGAACGCTCGCGCCTACCTAGAGCGCATCGAGCAGCTGGTCGGTGTCCCGGTGGCGATGATCTCTACCGGCCCGGATCGCAACGAGACCATCGTCCGCCAGAGCCCGTTCTGATCCGCCCGGCGCGGGCTCTGCGCCTTGGCTTCGACGCCTCCCCAGTGATCCGATGCATCCAGCGCCGCTGACCATTCCCCGCGAGGGGTCAGCGGCGACACTGGGTTTTGACCCGGCAACAAAAAAGCCCCCGGGAGGATGCCTCCCGGGGGCTTTCGACTTTCCGAGCCGTGTGGCTCAGAAGCTTGGGGAAATTGGTGCCGAGGAGAGGACTCGAACCTCCACGGGGTTTCCCCCACTAGCACCTGAAGCTAGCGCGTCTACCAATTTCGCCACCTCGGCATGCCCGCTGAAGACCTCGTCAGCGAGTGCGCAAGACTGTAACGGCGCCCCCGGGCAGGTGTCAACAGGCCATCGCGAGGCGGTCGGAATCCTTTGTGGAGGCCCGGCCCGCTGGCGTATCCTCCCGGGATTGATCCAAGGAATAGAAAATGGCGAAGCAAACCAAGAAGCGACCCCCCAAGCGCGACCCGTATCAGGAGCGCGAGCAGGCCAAGTACGAGAACCCGATCCCCAGCCGGGAGTATCTGCTGGAGCTCCTGGCCGCCCACCGTCGCCCGTTGGGTCGGCGCGAGATCGCCGAGGCCTTGGGGCTGGAGAGCCCGGATCAGCATGAGGCGCTGCGCCGCCGGCTGCGCGCCATGGAGCGTGACGGGCAGCTGGTGCGCAATCGCCGCCGCGGGTACTTGGTCGTGGATCACAGTGAGCTGGTTCGCGGCCGCGTCATGGGGCGACCGGACGGCTCCGGTTTCCTGCTGCCGGATGGTACCGGCGATCGGATCGCCCTGTCACCGCGCCAGATGCGCTGCCTGCTCCACGGCGACCGGGCCATCGTGCGCATCACCGGCCGCGACGAGCACGGTACGCCGCAGGGTGAGCTCGTCGAGATCCTTGAGCGCGGCAATCGGCAGATCACCGGCCGGTTCTTCGAGGAGCACGGGGTGGGGTTCCTGGTGCCGGAGAACAAGCGGCTGCAGCAGGACGTTTTGCTGACGCCGGACGGGCGCGGCGGGGCCGAGGACGGCGAGTTGGCGGTGGCCGAGATCCTGGCCCAGCCCAACGAGCGTCGACAGCCCATTGGCCGCATTACTCAGGTGCTCGGGCGGACGATCCACGTCGGTGAAGAGGATGTAGTGGCCGCGCGCATCCACGGCATCCCGATGGACTGGCCGGCCGAGGTGGAAGAGGAGGTCGCCGCCTTCGGTGAGGAGGTCCCCGAGGCCGACAAGCAGGGGCGCACCGACCTGCGTCGGCTGCCGCTGGTGACCATCGACGGCGCCGATGCCAAGGACTTTGACGACGCGCTCTATTGTGAGCCCACCGCCAAGGGCTGGCGGCTGGTGGTCGCCATCGCCGACGTGTCCCACTACGTGCGCCCCGGCTCCGCGCTGGATCAGGAGGCGCGACTGCGTGGCAGCTCGGTCTATTTCCCGCGATCGGTCGTGCCGATGCTCCCCGAGGCCCTGTCCAACGGGCTGTGCTCGCTGAACCCGAAGGTCGATCGACTGGCCATGGTCTGCGACATGCTCCTGCAGGGCAACGGCAAGGTCCTGCGCTCGCGCTTTTATCGTGCGGTGATCCAGTCGGCGGCGCGGTTGACCTACGACCAGGCCGCGGCGGCGGTGGTCGACGGCGACCGCAAGGCGCGCTCGGCCATCGGCGAGGACGTGGTGCGTCACCTGGGCAACCTGCACAACCTCTACAAGACGCTGCGCAAGTCCCGTGAGGAGCGGGGTGCCATCGATTTCGACACCACCGAGACGCAGATGCACTTCGATGACGAGGGGCGTGTGGTCTCCGTCGAACCGACGGAGCGCAACGACTTCCACAAGGTCGTTGAAGAGTGCATGATCTCGGCCAACGTCTGCGCGGCCAAGTTCTTGACCAAGAACAAGGTGCCGTCGCTCTACCGGGTCCACGAGCGCCCCGGCGAGCAGAAGCTCGAGCAGCTCAAGGAGTTCCTGGCCCAGGCCGGGCTTGAACTCGGTGGCGGTGAAGAGCCCACGGGCAAGGATTACGGCCGGGTGATGGAGCAGGCCCGCGAGCGCCCCGATCGCCACCTCATCGAGACCGTCCTGCTGCGGTCGATGCAGGCCGCCGAATACCGGCCGGACAACGCCGGTCACTTCGGGCTGGCGCTGGACGCCTATACGCATTTCACGTCGCCGATCCGCCGCTACCCCGACCTGGTGGTCCACCGGGGCATCGGCCATGTGATCGACGGTCACCGCGGGCGCAGTTTCCCGGTGACCCACAACGATCTGGTCACCCTCGGTGAGCACTGCTCTATGGCCGAGCGCCGGGCGGATGAGGCGACGCGGGATGCCGAGATGACGCTCAAGTGTGAGTATCTCTCGGACCACCTGGGTGACGAGTTCATCGGGGTGATCGCGGCGGTCACCTCCTTCGGGCTGTTCATCTCGCTGGAGGGGGTCTACGTCGACGGTCTGGTGCACATCACCAATCTTGAGAGCGACTTTTTCCATTACGACTCGGTGGGACACCGGCTGGTCGGTGACCGGACGGGCAAGGAGTACCGGCTCAGCGACCGGGTCCGGGTGCGCGTGGCTCGCGTGGAGAAGGACGACCGCAAGATCGATCTGGAGATGGTCGCTCATCCGGTGGACGCTGACGGCGAGCCTCTGGATGGCAGCCGTAAGTCGGGCAAGCGCGGCAAGGGCGGTACGAACCGCGGCCGCAAGTCGGCTTCCGGCGCCGGCCCGTCCGGCAGCGGGTCGTCGAAATCCGCCAAGTCCGAGGGCGGGGGGAAGCGCAAAACGGCCGCCAAGGGCGGCGAGTCGGGCGACGAATCGCAGAAGGAGGGGGGCGGCAGCGGTAAGAGCCGCCGCAGCAGCCGGAGCCGGCGCTCCGGACGGCGCCGCAGTGGTAGCGATCGCAGTAACTGACGGTCATGGCACAGGGCAGACGACGCCGTAGCCGCGGCAAGGGGTCCGCGGCTGCGGACACCGCCGAGGACGGGGCTCAACTGGTCTACGGCCAACACGCCGCGCGCGAGGCTGCCGCCTACGATCCCGCCGGCGTCGAAGCCGTGTGGGTGGAGCGCGGTCGACGGGATGCCCGGCTCGAGCGCCTGCTCGACAAGCTGGACCGCCAGGGAGTGAGCGTCGAGCGCGTGCATCGGCGGGCGCTCGATGAGATGGCTGAAGGGGGCAACCACCAGGGCGTCATCCTGCGCTACAGCGGTACCCCAGCCCGCGGCGAAGGGGAGCTGGCGGATCTGTTGGCCACCGAGCCCGAGCCGCTGCTACTGGTGCTCGATCGGGTTCAGGATCCGCACAATCTCGGCGCGTGCATGCGCAGCGCCGCGGCGGCAGGCGCCCACGGCGTGGTGGCGCCGCGGGACCGGGCGGCGGCGCTGAGCCCGGCAGTGCACAAGACCGCCGCCGGCGCGGTTCAGCGCATCCCCTTCTTCCAGGTAACCAACCTCGCGCGGACCCTGCAGCAGCTGTGCGCGGCTGGGGTCTACACCGTGGGGGCCGCTGGTGAGGCGGAGCGCAGCTGCTATCAGATCGATCTGCGCGGCCCGCTGGCGCTGGTCCTCGGCGGCGAGGGCGAGGGCCTGCGGCGGCTGACCCGGGAGCGTTGTGACGCACTGGTGGCGATCCCCATGCCCGGTACGATGGAAAGCCTCAACGTGTCCGTGGCCGCGGGCGTCCTACTTTTCGAGGCTGTCCGTCAGCGCTTTCCACAGGGCGGCGATCTCGGGTAGACTTGCCCGCTTAACCCAAGGTGCAACCTTGCCTCACATCCGTGGGGGTGGAGGCTGTTTGAGCCTGCGGCTCGAATAACCGTAAGGAGTGATGGATGCGACACTACGAGATTGTCTTCATGGTCCACCCGGACCAGAGCGACCAGGTTCCCGCCATGGTCGAGCGCTACCGCAGCATCGTCGAGTCCAGCGGCGGCACCGTGCACCGCCTGGAGGACTGGGGTCGTCGGCAGCTGGCCTATCCGATCAACAAGCTGATCAAGGCCCACTACGTGCTGATGAACGTCGAGTGCGGCAAGGATGAGATCGACGAGCTTACCTCCGCCTTCCGCTTCAACGACGCGGTCATCCGCAACCTGGTGCTGAGCCGCGACGAGGCCGTCACCGAGCCGTCGCCGCTGGCCAAGGGCAACGAGAAGCGCGAGGACCGCAAGGAGTCCGAGGACGCGGAGTAAAACCGCGCCACGCGCCCGCCGACACCGACGATCAACGAGGAGCTAGACCATGGGACGTTTCTTCCGGCGCCGTAAGTACTGCAAGTTCACCGCGGAGGGCGTGAAGGAGATCGACTACAAGGATCTCAACACGCTGAAAAACTACATCACCGATACCGGCAAGATCGTGCCGAGCCGGATCACCGGCACCAGCGCGCGCTACCAGCGCCAGCTGGCGCGGGCGATCAAGCGCGCCCGTTTCCTGGCGCTGCTGCCGTACACGGACCGTCACTGAGCCGGGGCCGTGAAGGCGTTCGCCGCCTTCATTCTGCGCGGGCCGTTCCAGGCGGCCACGGTCATGGTGGCAGCGGCACTGCTGCCGCTGCTCTCCGTCCTGGCCGCCGGCGCCCTGGCGCTGGTGACCCTGCGCGACGGGCTGCGCCAGGGTGTGGTGGTCGGCGCCATGGCGGGGGCTGCGCTGTTTGCGCTGATGTTCGCCGCGCTGGGAACGGGCGAGCCCGCGTTGCGACTGATCCTCGAGCAGTGGGTGCCGGTGCTCCTGCTTGCCGAGGTGCTGCGCCGGAGCTTCTCCCTGCCGCTCACCCTGTTGCTGTGGATGGGCCTGGGCGCGGTTGCCGTGATCGGGTTCCATCTGGTGGTGCCGGACCCGGCGGCCTACTGGCGCTCGGTGGTCGAGGCCTTCCTGGCCGTCGCCGGCGGTGAGGCGGAACTCGGCGGCGAGGCCGGGGTCCTGCTGCAGGACGAGCTGCTGCCGGTGATGACCGGTCTTTGGGCGGTGAATCTGATGCTGGTCGTCCTCGCCGGGCTGCTCATCGGCCGGGGGCTGCAGGCGCTGCTGTTCAATCCGGGCGGTCTGCGCGCGGAGTTTCACGCCCTGGATCTGGGGCGCGAGGCGGCGCTGGTTGCCTTGGTGCTCTGGCTCGGGGGGCTGTTCGCCGGCCCAAGTCTGATCACCGACCTGGCGCTGGTCACCGGCGCGGCTTTTGTGGTCCAGGCGATTGCGTTCAGCCACGCCATCGTCGCGGCGCGGGGGCTCAGCGGTGGGTGGCTGGTGCCGGTGTATGTGCTGGCGCCACTGCTGTTCCGCCCGCTGGCGCTGGTGGGGATCGGCGATGCGCTGTTCCAGTGGCGGCGAAGACTCGGCGGCGGGACGTCCTCGCAGTAGCGCCGTCACAACCGAATACGAACGATCGAGGTGCAAGGCATGGAACTGATTCTTCTGGAAAAGGTGTCGAACCTGGGGGACCTGGGTGATCGCGTCCGGGTGCGTCCGGGCTACGGCCGCAACTACCTCCTGCCGTACGGCAAGGCCAAGATGGCTACGGAGGAGAACATCCGTTACTTCGAGGAGCGTCGCGCCGAGCTCGAGAAGGCCGCCCGGGAGGCCGAGCAGGCGGCCCAGGCCCGCCTGGAGCAGCTCCAGGAGCTGACTCTGACCATCGCGGCCAAGGTCGGCGAGCAGGGCAAGCTGTTCGGCTCGGTGGGCCCGGCGGATATCGCCAACGCCGCCGAGCAGGCCGGTGTCGAGCTGGCCCGGCGCGAGGTGCGCATGCCCGAGGGGCCGATCCGTGTGGCCGGCGAGTACGACGTGCAGGTGTCGCTCTACACCGACGTCGAGGGCACGGTGAAGGTTGTGGTCGAGGGCGACGAGTCCTGATCGCCAGCCGGGGGTAACCCGGGGAGGAGACGGTGCAGGGTGACGGATCCGCCTCGGACTCCGAGGCCCTGAAGGTTCCGCCGCACGACCTGGAGGCGGAACAGGCGGTGCTCGGCGGGCTGATGCTCGACAACGCCGCCTGGGATCAGGTCGCCGACCGTCTCCACGAGGAGGATTTCTACCGCCGCGAGCATCGCCTGGTCTACCGGGCCATGGGCGAGCTCGCGGAGGGGAATCACCCCATGGACGTGGTCACCCTCTCCGGGTGGCTGCGCAAGCAGGGCCGGCTCGAAGAGGCCGGTGGCCTCAGCTATCTCGGGGGTATTGCCCGCGAGACCCCCTCGGCGGCGAACATCCGCGCCTATGCGGATATCGTCCGCGAGCGCTCGGTACTGCGGCAGCTGATCCGCGCCGGCTCCGATGTCGCCGAGGCGGCCTTCCGCCCGGAAGGGCGCAGCAGCGAGGATCTCCTCGACTACGCCGAGCAGACCATCTTCCAGATCGCCGAGCAGACCGGCCGCCACCGGCAGGGCTTCGTCGGGATGCGGCAGCTCATGCCGCAAGTCATCGATCGGATCGATACCCTCTACAACACCCAAGAGGCCGTCACCGGTCTGGCCACCGGCTTCGACGACCTCGATCACCTGACCTCCGGGCTCCAGGATGGCGATCTGGTGATCGTCGCCGGGCGGCCGTCCATGGGCAAGACCACCGTGGCCATGAACATGGTCGAGCACGTGGCCATGCAGTTGAAAAAGCCCGTGGCGGTGTTCTCCATGGAGATGCCGGCGGATGCCCTGGCGATGCGCATGCTGGCCTCGCTCGGGCGTGTGCACCTGCAGCGGGTGCGCTCAGGCAAGCTGCAGGACGACGACTGGCCGCGGCTGACCTCGACGATGAGCCTGCTCGCCGAGGCGCCGCTGTTCATCGACGACTCCCCGGGGCTGACGCCTACAGAGATACGCGCGCGCGCTCGGCGGCTGCAGCGGGAGCACGATGAGCTCGGGCTGATCGTCATCGACTACCTGCAGCTGATGCAGATCCCCGGGTTCCGGGAGAACCGCGCCGGCGAGCTTTCGGAGATCTCCCGCGGCCTGAAGGCGCTGGCCAAGGAACTCAACACACCGGTCATCGCCCTGTCGCAGCTCAACCGCTCGCTGGAGCAGCGGCCGAACAAGCGGCCGATCATGTCGGATTTGAGGGAGTGCGTGACCGGTGATACCCCGGTGCTCCTCGCCGATGGGCGGCGCACACCCATCTCTGAACTGGTTGGAGAGGAGCCAGAGGTCATTGCCGTCAACGAGCGCCATCGGTTGGTACGCGCGAGGGCGGAGAAGGTTTGGTGTGTTGGTCGGCGTCCGGTCTACCGTGTTCAGCTGGCGAGCGGACGGGTGCTACGGGCTACAGGACGGCACCGCTTACTGACGGCTTCGGGCTGGCAACGGGTTGATGAGCTAAGCGCCGATGACCGCATCGCGATTGCCCGGACTGCGTCCGAGCCGCAAAGGCATCAGGAGAGCGATCTGTTCTGGGATTCCCTGGTCGCTGTCGAACCGGATGGCGAAGAGGATGTCTACGATTTGACCGTGCCCGGGCCGGCATCCTGGGTGGCAGACAGTATCGTCAGTCACAACTCGGGCGCCATCGAGCAGGATGCGGACTTGATTGCGTTCATCTACCGGGATGAGGTCTACAACGAGGATACCCCGGACAAGGGCGTGGCCGAGCTGATCATCGCCAAGCAGCGCCAGGGGCCGATCGGTACGGTCAAGCTCACCTTCCTGGGCGAGTTCACCCGGTTCGAGAACTACATCGAGGACGTCTACGGTGGGGGGATTCCGGGGTGAGCCGGGCAGCGCGGGCCACGGTGGATCTGAGTGCCCTGCAGGCCAATCTCCGGGTTGCGCGCCAAGCAGCTCCCGGGCGGCGGGTCATGGCCGTGATCAAGTCCGATGGTTACGGCCACGGCCTGACCCATGTGGCCCGGGCGTTGAGCGGGCACGCGGAGGCGTTGGCCGTCACCGACGCCACGGAGGCCGAAGCGCTGCGCGGGGCCGGGTTCCGCGAGCGTATCGTCCTCCTCCAAGGACCTTTCCGGGTCGAGGATCTGGAGCGGGCGGCGGCTGCGGATCTTGAGCTGGTCATTCACACCCATTGGCAGGTGGAGGCGCTGGCGCAGGCTCGGCTGGCCTCGCCGGTGACGGTTTGGGTGAAGGTCGACAGCGGTATGCACCGGCTCGGCTTCCCGCCGGAGGAGGTCCAGGCGGTCTGGCGCCGTCTGACCGAGGCCCCGGGCGTGCGGGCCGACGTCGGCTTCCTGACCCACTTGGCGTGTGCCGATGATCGGGGCAACCTGGCCACCGAGCGGCAGCTGGCCACCTTTGAAGCCGCCTGTGAAGGTCTACCGGGGCCACGCTCGGCGGCCAATTCGGCCGGTGTGCTGGGTTGGCCGGCAAGCCACTACGACTGGGTGCGTCCGGGGATCATGCTCTACGGCGCATCGCCTTTCGTGGATGGCCGGGCAGATCAGCCCGCGCTGCAACCGGCCATGGCGTTTCGCGGTCAGGTGGTGGCGGTGCGGCATCTGCAGGCTGGTGACGCGGTCGGCTACGGCGCGACCTGGTGCTGTCCTGAGAGCATGCCGGTGGGGGTTATCTCCGTGGGCTATGGCGACGGGTATCCGCGCCATGCGCCGAGCGGCACGCCGGTGGAGGTGGCCGGGCGGCGGACGCAGCTGGTGGGGCGGATCTCCATGGACCTGCTGGCGGTGGACCTGCGTGGCCTCGAAGGGGTGACCGAGGGGGATCCCGCGATCCTCTGGGGCGGCGCGGTGCGCGCCGAGGAGGTGGCCGACGCCTGCGGCACCATTGCCTACGAGCTCTTCTGCCGGATGCCGCCCCGGGTTCGGCGCGAGCCGGTGGATACGGGGGCGTCCTGATGGCCCGCAGCCGCCGGCGTTTTCTCTGCTCGGACTGTGGCGCGGAGCAACCGCAATGGGCGGGTCAGTGTCCGGAGTGTGGCGCCTGGAATACGCTCGAGGAGATCGCACAGCCGGCCGCATCCGGCGGTGGCCGGGTGGGCCGGGGCACGGAGATCACCACGCTGGCCGAGGTATCGACCGCGCCGGAGCCGCGGCTGGCCACCGGCGTGGCTGAGCTGGACCGAGTCCTCGGCGGCGGTCTGGTGCCCGGGTCGGTGGTGCTCATCGGCGGCGAGCCGGGGATCGGTAAATCGACCCTGCTGCTGCAGACGCTGGCGGCCCTCTCCCGCGAGCACCCGGCGCTCTACGCCACCGGTGAGGAGTCGCTCCAGCAGGTGGCGCTGCGGGGGCAGCGCCTGGGCGTGGCGGATGACGCCATGAAGCTGATGGCCGAGACGGCGGTCGAGGAGGTCGTCGCGGCAGCGGAGCGGATCCGCCCCCGGGCCCTGGTGCTCGACTCGGTGCAGACCTTCCACACTGCGGCGCTTGGCTCGGCGCCGGGGTCGGTCTCCCAGGTCCGCGAGAGCGCGGCGCAGCTGGTGCGTCTGGCCAAGACCACCGGCATGGCGGTGATCCTGGTCGGCCACGTCACCAAGGAGGGGCACCTGGCCGGGCCGCGAGTGCTCGAGCACATGGTAGACACCGTGCTCTACTTCGAGAGCGATCAGGGCAGCCGCTACCGCGTGGTGCGGGCGGTGAAGAACCGCTTCGGCGCCGCCAACGAGCTCGGCGTCTTTGCCATGGCCGAGGACGGCCTGCGCCAGGTGCGCAATCCCTCCTCCATCTTCCTCTCCCGTCACGATCAGGATGTGCCGGGCAGCGCGGTGCTGGTGACCCGGGAGGGGAGTCGGCCCCTGCTGCTTGAGGTGCAGGCGCTGGTGGCCGACTCCGCCGGGAGTCAGCCGCGCCGCGTGGCCGTGGGCCTGGACGGCAGCCGCCTGGCGCTGCTGCTGGCGGTTCTCCAGCGCCACGGCGGGATCAGCACCGCCGGCGAGGATGTCTTCCTGAACGTGGTCGGCGGCGTGCGTGTCCAGGAGACGGCGGGCGACCTGCCGGCGCTGGCGGCGGTGCTCTCGAGCCTGCGCAATCGGCCCCTGCCGCGGGACTCGGTGGTCTTCGGGGAACTCGGTCTGGCCGGCGAGGTGCGCCCCGTCCCCGGTGGCGAGGAGCGCCTGGCCGAGGCGGCCAAGCACGGTTTCACGCGGGCGGTGGTGCCGGCCAAGAATGCCCCCCGCCACGGGGTGGCGGGCATGGAACTCCACCCGGTGCGCCGTCTGGAGGAGGCGATCACCGCCCTGATGGGCTGAGGAGGGGCGCCGCGCGGGGGCTTTTCGGCTGCGCGCACCGACGGCCCCGGGCGAAAAAGAAACGGGCGCCGCGGAGGCGCCCGTGCGTGGTGCGGGACTCGGGCGAGGAGGAGGGCGCGGGCCCTAGGCGGCCCTCTGGACCTCGATGCGGCGACCCTGCTGACCCTCCTCGGCCTTGGGCAGTGTGATCGTCAGCACGCCATCCCGGAACGAGGCGTTGATCTGTTCCTCGTTGATGGCGCGACTCAGCGGGATCTGCCGCTCAAAACGCCCGTAGGAACGCTCCGTGACGTGGACCTGCCGGTCTGACTCGCCCGAGTCCGTGTGCTCGACCCGCTTCTCGCCGGCAATGCGGAGGACGCCATCGTTGTACGTCAGCTCGACGTCGTTCTCCGTCATGCCGGGCAGCTCCGCGACAACGTACAGGTTGCTGCTGTCTTCCTGGACGTCGATCCGCGGCGCTGTCATGTCCGGGCCGATCTGGGCGAGCGGATCCTCGACCCCGCGGCGCAGGTCGTCGAAGAAACGCATCATCTCAGACTGCAGCGCCGTGAAGGGGTCGCGTGCCGCCAGATCCCGGTTCGCGGCGCGGTTGTGCAGATCCGAGTTGGCCACCGGGAAGAGGTTGCGACGTGCCACCATAGTCTCACCTCCTTTTGTTCCGACGACCCGTTTGCCCGAACCTGCTTGCCTTGGCTGTCGCTTTCGTTCGATCGCTCCTCGCCCACCCCGCGATATAGGTCGTTCGGCACGACCTTTCAAGGGGTGGTGGGCGGCGCAGACGTACGTCGGTCGTTCCCAGGGGGCGGCGTGCGCACCCAGATCCACCCTTCCCGATTGAGGGATTCGTCGATCTCGGCCGGGGGCATCGCCTCGCCGAGGAGGAAGTCCCGAGCTGCGAGCAGGCAGAGCACGGCATCCAGGCCGTCGGAGCGGGTGGCCAGTTCCGGGATCTCGAACGACCCACCCAGCATCTGAGCCATGGCGCAGGCGATGCGTTCACGGGCCGTTTTGCCCTCGGTATCACGACCCTTGTAGCCTTTGGCGGGTATAGCGTGGGCCTGCAGGGTGGCGGCGGGGTAGACCTCGATGAGGCCGCCGGCAGCGGCGTCGCCTTGCTGCAGCTCGCCGGGGCTCCAGCGCATTGGCAGGGTCCAGCCGCGCTCGCATCTGAGTTTGTCGACGAACGCCAGGGCGGCGTGGGCGGTCCGCGCGATGCGGTCGGCACCGACATCCAGGGGTTTCTTGCCGATTTGCCGGTGGACGAAGCGGTCCGTCACCCGATTGAAGAGTTCGCTGGCGTCGGCGCCCAGCGCGTCGCCAGCCCGGTGCTGCGCCAGCTGCTGACCGAGTGGCTGCGGCCACCCGAGGGGCGCATCGAGGGCGAGCAGCGGCGCGTGGGTGTGGTCGGCGAGCCACTCCAGTGCGATCTGAGCCGCACTGCGCGAGGCGGAACCCAGCGCAACCCGCTCGACTCGAAGCCCGCGGCCATCCCAGTGCCCGAGGGCCAGCCCCACTTGCTTGGACTGGACGGCGCAGTCCACGCCGAGGACGGTCAGGGGCCGCTGCGCTGGCTGGTCGTGCCTCATCGGACGGTGGTCCTCCTGCGGAGCATCAGGGCAGCGTCAGCACCAGCTTGCCGGTCAGGCCGCCGGCCTCGAGCCGCCGATGAGCCGCGGCTGCCTCGGCCATTGGGAACGTCTCCTGAACACGCACCTGCAGTGACCCCGCCGCCATGCGCTGGGCGCACTCGGCCAGGATCCCGGTCTGGTGGATGCGCAGATCGTCCCGGCCCAGAACCATGGGGCTGAGCATCAGCTCCTGGACCAGCGTGAGGTTGTGCACGCGCGCATGGTGCAGGTCCAGGTCCTCGGGCAGGGCGAGGATGGTGACGAGCCGGCCGTAGGTGGCGAGGGCGTGGAGCGACCGGGTGCAGACCTCGCCGCCTACGGTGTCGAGCACTACGTCCACGCCCTCGCCGGCGGTCCAGTGTTCCACTGCGTCGACGAAGTCGTCATCCCGGTAATGGATCACCGCCTCGGCGCCCAGTTCGCGGACGATCTCCGCCTTGGCCGGATCGCTGACGGTGGTGATGACCCGGGCGCCCGCCTGCCGGGCGAGTTGGATGGCCACATGGCCTACGCCGCCGGCGCCGGCGTGGATCAGCACGCGCTCGCCCTTCTGCAGAGCGACCCGGTCGAATAAGGCCTCCCAGGCGGTGAGCGCGACCAGCGGCATGGCTGCGGCGTGGACGTCATCGACGGCGTCGGGGGTGGGGGTGACGAAGCGTGCGTCGAGTACCGTGTACTCCGCGTAATTGCCCGGCTCCAGGCCGATCCCGCCGTTCATGAACAGCACCCGCTGACCGGGGGCGAGCTGTTCCACGCCGGGGCCCACGGCGTCGATGGTCCCGGCGCCGTCGCAGCCGAGGATCGCCGGTGGTTGTGCATCGGGGTTGAAGAGGCCGTTGGCCCGGACCTTGGCGTCGACCGGGTTGATGCCGGCGGCGGCCAGGCGCACGCGCACCTGCCCGGGACCCGGCTCCGGGGTCGGCACCTGCGCGGGTTGCAATACGTCCGGGTCGCCAACAGCGGTCATCTGGATGCAGTGCATGGGTCCGATCCGCTCCCTGAACCTGTGAGTGCTCGGTCGGTGCCGGTGCGTGCGCATACCGCCGCCACCGGCTCCGGTCATGATGCCGGATGGCGGGGTGGTGGGGCCAATCCCACCCGATGATGCTCATGGCTGGACGGGCCGATGAAGCCGTGCGTGTTCAGGATGGGTGAAGGCGTCTGATCCAAGCGTGCCGGATTGGGGCGTAGCGACCCGGCAGCAAGCGAAGTGAACCGCTTGCTGCCGGATCCAGGGCTTTGGTGGAGGGGCAAACGGTCAGAAATGGTAGGAGGCGAAGAGATTGAAGCTGTGCTCGACCAGGTCGACCTTGAAGTCATCGGAGAAGGTCTCATCGCCGAAATCGATACGCATGGCCTCGGCGCGGATGCCGAGCGGGCTGTCCGGTGGGACATACTCGAAACCGAGCCCCACGCCGAATCCGGCGAAGTCCTCGTCCTCTGATTCGTGTCCGCTAGAGTTGTTGAGGCGGTAATTCCCAGTAAACTCAAGCTCACGCTGTTGGTAGGTGACTTTGGCGTAACCGAGGGTGGTATCCGTGAACATCCGCCCCACCCGCACGGAGACGCCGAGACCGTCGCCGGCGTCGACGCTCAACTCGGCGCGATCCCCCTGGTTATTTCGCGCAGAGATGATATCGCCATCCAGGTTGCCGACGGTGTAATTGAACTCCGTGGCCAGGTAAAGGTCACCGATGCGCTCTCCGAAGCCGAAGACAATATCGAACCTCGAGGCCCAGTCTTCCTGCCCATAGGTGGTGTCGTATCTATCACCATTGGTATCGCGCAGCTTGGTCTCGTAGGTCTGCGAGGTCAGCACACCCGCGCCAAGGGCCAGATACCCCAACTTAAACAGCCGCGCGTATAACTCATTGATGCGCCGGGAGCGCACTTAAAATTTGGCACTACGCGCTGACGTTCGCTTGGCTCGGCGGCTTCACCTCCAGTTCCTGGAAGAGCTGTCGCTGCTCTGGGGAGATCGAGACCCCGGTGTGGGCTTCTCCGTTGATCTCGACCGCGTGCCTTTGCACGGTCTCCAGCGCCTCCAGGGCGCGCTCGACGCTGAAGGCGGAGTCCTTGGCCTTCAGGCGCATGCGCAGCACCCGGTAGAGGACCAGGGCGAGGAAACAGATCAGCGCATGGGCGCGGATACGCTCGGGCAACCGGTGGTAGACCGGGGCAATATCCAGGGTGCTCTTCAGTGCCCGGAATCCGCGCTCGATATCAGCTAGGGAGCGATAACGTTCAACGATCGCCTGCGCGTCCCACGCCTCCAGGCTAGTGACCAGCAGCAGCTTGCCGTCGAGGCGTTCGGCGGCTGTCCACGCTTCGTCGTCGATGTCGTAACGGAACTGTTCGGCACCGAGGTCCGCCTTGACGATACTGCTCATCTGGTGGCGCAGCACGGTCTGGTGAAAGCGCCGATGGGCGCTGCGATCCGTTGAGCGGCGCCCGCGGCCTGGGCGGCCGGCATCCTGGTTATCGAGCCGCTGGGCCAAGGCCTCGCCGATCTGTTCGATGCGCTCGATCTTGCGCCGCCGCGCCCGCGTCTGCTCCCGTGCGCGCTCCGGATTATGCGCCACGACCAACCGGCGGCCTTGCCAGGTGGTCTCGGTGACCGATTCCTTCCCGGACTGCTCGGCGGCGTCGGCAAGCCGCGGATGCAGCTCGGCCATAACATCGGTGAACTCGGCATAGCGCCGCCCCGGAACGGCAAGGATGTAGTCGATGGCCAGACCCTCATCGGCAGCCAGCGCCTCGAGGGTGTCGACGTTATCCAGGCTCAGCAGGCCCCGGTCAGCGACAACGACCACTCGCTGGAGCTGGTAACGCTTGAGCAGCCGACGGAGCATCGGCGCCAGGGTCTTTGCCTCGGCGACATTACCCTCGAAGACCTCGTGGGCGATCGGCAGCCCATCAGCCGTCTGCACAACGCCGAGAGCGAACTGCCGGGCAGTACCGGCGACGTCCTTGCTATGACCATACTGACGCAGATCGTCGCCAAGCTCCTTCTCACCGTGGATCCGGACGGTGGTGATGTCGTAGAACACAACGCTCAGCTCCTGGTCGAGTAACGGCTTGAGAAGCCCGGCACTCGCCTTCTCGACGGCCTCGCGGTGCTCGATCAGCGCGTCCATGGCGCGCAGCAGCTGGGCGTAGTGGAGGTCTCGGGTGTCGACTCCAGGCAGATGCACGCGCTCGAGCCAGCGCAGCACGCCAAGTTTGCTGCTCGGGTCGCAGAGCCGGTTGAAGACTAGCAGCCGAACAACCGCCTCCAGGTCGAACTCGCGGTACGAGGACCGGAACGCGCGGCGTAGGGCGCGATCGAAACCCAGCTCCTGCCAGAGTTCGGTCAGCAGCCACGCCGGGCCGAGCGAACGGGCCGGGTCAAAACGCACGCCATCAGCGTCTACGCCCTCCATGCCGGCGTGGCGCTGAAGGCTCTGGATCAGGCCTTCGATCTTCTCTTGGGTCGCCGGCTGATCCGCGCGGCCGAGCTGGGCGACCTGTCGGTGGCGGGTACGTCCTTGCTCATCCCGGTAGCTTTCCACCAGGCGAAGGTACTCTCGACCGTTGGAGCGCGACCTGCGGATAAACATGGCTTCACATTATGCCGCTTTTTCCGCTGGCCAGGCAAACCCTTGCGAATGATGTTTGGCACTACAGCCTCTCACGGTGTGGCGCGCAATAAGTCTCTGACGCGCAAAGAGAGCCGCCGCTAGTACCCGGGCTCAACCGGCCGTTACCTGTTTAACTTGGGAGATACGGTCCCGAGAAGGAGGCGGCGCCCGCGAGGGAGGGAGAGGCAGCGATCAAAAGGCTGAGGGTGGAACCACCAAAAAGCCGAAGTCCTTTCACGTTCGTTTCCTGCCATGGTTGTTGGATTGCGCAATGCCGGGACATGACGGCATGCGGATTGAATATAGTCGAAGCCCCGAAAACCAACACATCGTGCGGCACTTTGCCGCGGGCGGTTTCTTTGCGGCATCATGCTGGGATGCTCTCCCAACTACGAGTGCCTGAGTGATGCCGCGCGACGAGCAGAGCCGATCCCGCCGTCACGGGGTGCCGCGCATGGCGCGCGCCCTGCGTAACTCTTGGCGGGGGTTGCAGGCCGCCTGGCGTCAGGAGCCTGCGTTCCGGGAGGAGATGGTCGTGATTCCGCCCCTCGGCCTGCTGGCCCTGATGCTAGGGGCGGACGGTGCCGAGCGCGCGATCCTGGTCGGCAGTCTTCTGCTGATCCTGGTGGCGGAACTGCTTAACTCCGGTATCGAAGCCGCTGTCGACCGCGCCGGCGAGCACTGGGATTCGCTGGCCGAGCGCGCCAAGGATCTGGGGTCGGCAGCGGTGTTCATGGCGATCGTCAATGCCGTGGTTCTTTGGCTGCTGGTGTTGCTAGGTTGACTCGCCGAGGCGGGCAGCATGGATCAGCAGGCCGTACCTCCACTGATCAACGCCTCCTAAGCCGGATAGCGGCTAGAGGCGGAGCGCTGCGGCACGGTTTGGTAGATGGTCTTGCCCGGACCCGCGGGGAGTCGGGCAGGAGAGGAGGGGGCAACGGCGGAATTAGTAAGAGACGCTTGGGGAGTGACTGGAACGCGTAGTCATGCGGTGATGGGAAACGAAGACGGCTGCGGCGCATCCGGGGTGTGCTGCAGCAAGTGAAACGGGGAGGTGTATCTAGGCGACTTGAGCGGAGACGCAGTTCGGACCTCGAAGCGGTTCGAACGTTGCAAATGCTGCTCGCCCAGGGGTCACAAGGAAGTGGGAGAAGAGCCGGTGTGGCACCACCGGCTCTTCGGAGCCCGCCAACGGGGAGTCAAGCGGGCTCGCCCCTGGCTCGGTATCTACCTTGGCATACGTAGGGTTGCCAACGGTAGCGAAGCTGGTGGGCCGCCAAGGACTCGAACCTTGAACCTACTGATTAAGAGTCCGGAATGGCCCGTTGACTAACGGCTTGCCAACAACACTTGGGCCATCTCGTAAACTGCGAATACATCTCCCCTCCGGCTTGATACAAGCGGAGGGGAGGCAACATGGCAATCAAACTCTGTGTCTGTTCCACCAAGGGCGGCGTCGGAAAGACCACCGTTACCGCGAACCTTGGTGCCTATCTGGCCGACCGCGGTCAGCGTGTGCTGCTCGTCGATGCAGACATCCAACCAACCCTGTCCAGCTATTTCCCGATCCATGACCCACCCTCTTCCCGAGGCCTGACGGCGCTCATCACCGAGGGTGAGACCGGCAGTACTGTCAGCACCACGAAGATCGATAGTGATGGCGGCGGGTTGCTCGATCTGGTTCTTAGTGATGATCCGGATGGTGCTCTTCAGAACTGGATCCTGCACACCCCCGATGGCCGGGTTCGTCTCCGGCACATCCTGAGTGAGTACGACGATATCTATGACGTGGTGCTGATCGACACCCAAGGGGCCGTCGGTCCACTCCAGGACGCCGCCGTCCTGTCGGCGGATATGCTCCTCTCGCCGATACCACCGGAGATTCTCTCTGCGCGCGAGTTCGCTCGTGGGACGCTCGGGATGATCGACCGCCTCAAGCCCATGGCGGCGCTTGGTGCACCCATCGCTCCGCTGCGCGGCCTGCTATATCGGATGGATCGTACAGCGGATGCCCGGGCCATTGCCCAAGAGCTGCGCCGCGAGACCTACGAGCCCAGCAAGGGGCAGATCACCATCCTCGAAACCACGGTGCCGGCGACCGTGGCCTACCGAGAGGCGGCTACCCGGCAGATCCCGGTGCACCAATGGGAGCCCAGGCGCGACGGGCCGACCCCCGCAGCGCTCGAGACCATGCGGGCTCTCACTCGAGAGCTTTTCCCGCACCTCGAGGACGTCTAGCCGACTTACGGTCTGGCTCGGAGTGCCGGAGGCGCATATGGCAAAACGCGGTTTGACTGAAAAGGTCCGACAGGGCCTGTGGCAAGGGCACTACGGTACCCGGGAGCACAGCCTGGATCAGCCGGGTGACCCGGTTACCGTGACCCAGCTGGTGCTATCGATCGAGCAGATCCTCGAGTACCAGGACAACCCACGCCGTTTGGAGAACCCCCGCTATGAAGAGATCAAGCAGTCGATTGCGGCGCAGCGGGGGCTCAATAACAGCCTGGATGTGACCCGTCGCCCTGGCGACGAGCACTACACGATCTGCGCCGGCGGCAATACCCGCCTGCGCATTCTCCGCGAACTTTTTGCGGAGACCGGGGATGAAGCCTTCGCGCGGGTCCACTGCCTTTACCACCCTTGGCAGGGTGAGACTACGGTTCTGACCAGCCACCTGGTCGAGAACGAGCTCCGAGGCGAGCTCGCCTTGATTGATAAGGCCCTTGCCCTGGAACACCTCCGGGGCCACCTAGAGGCGGAGTCGGGCGAGAAGCTCAGCCGCAATGCATTCATTGCTCGGCTTCACGGGCTCGGATACACGATCAGCAAGCGTCACCTGCTCCGGTATGAGTTCGCGGCGCAGCACCTACTGGCTGCGATCCCGGAGGCGCTGAACAGCCTTGGCGCAAAAACGCTCGACCACATCAGGAAGATCTACGCTGCGGCACAGGAAGTCTGGAGTCATTACCAGCGGGATGCGGAGGATTTCGACATTCTCTGGGAGCAGGCGCTCGCCCATACCGACGCTCCCGACTGGGATCCGGAGGAAGGTCGAGATGAACTGGTAGCCCGGATGGCGGAGGCGCTGGGAATCGACCAGCGCGCTGTGCGTTATGAACTGGACACCGTTTTGAGCGGCCATCCGCTGCCGGGACGCATCGATCGTATGGAGGATCAGTCCACCTCCGTATTGGATGCTGATCACGATGATGCGCCGGAAGGAATGGTTCGGTCAGGTGCCATGGAGTCGGAAAACACGGCGCCTGACGATAAGACAGCCGCAGCATGCACCCCGGTCGCTGCAGAAGACGAAGGGGACCTGGAGGAGTCCGCCCCGTTCGAACCGGAACCAGCTCTGAACAGTCCGGAGCCTGAGTTCCGCCCAGAGACGACCTCCGATGATGAGGTCGTAGAGGGCGAGTCCGTTCCTGATCTGCGCGAGCACATCTATCGGCTGGCACACAGTATCGCGAGGCGTTACGAACTCGATCGATGCGTGCACTCCTGGGATCACGGGGTCGGCTACCTGGTTGAGTTGCCGGAGGCCCCTGACGCCGGCTCCCAGCACCCCGCTCGGAAGTGGATCTGGTGGACCCTACTTGCTTTCTCCGAAGCGTTGGCCACCGATGCCCGGAGAGCGCATCTACCTGGTCATTACGACCTACCGCAAATCGTCAACAGCAGCCCCGGCACTGTCCGCAGTCGCATGGGTTCACCAGGCTACGTCCAAATCGCCATGGACTTCTGGTCGAACCCATCGGTACCCGAGACCGATATTCAGGACTTCATCCAGCTGTTACGGCTCTGCCGTCAACTACGCAACGCCGCACTCGAACGCAACATGAACCTATGGGAGGGCGAGCCATGAGGACAATGAGCCCGACCAAGCTCGCACACGAGGCGATTCTGCATGCCCTCGAGTGCAAGCAGGAACAAGGCAGCGTGCAGCAGATCGAGAAATTGACCTTCCGGGAGTATCTCTACCTGCTGTCACAAGCTCGGTACTTTCTCGATATCCACGTTCATCCCGAGCGTCTGGCGGCGGCTATCGAGCGCGCTCGTCGTCGTGCCGAGGAGGACGAACTTGCCGATGAACTGATCCGCCACCATGCCCACGGGGCGATGATGGAAGCGCTTTTCGGGATGACACCTGCGGAGGTGGCCCGTCGTCGCCGGACGCTGGGGGTGTCTCGGCACCAGGGGCGCCCACCCCGTCTGCAGCCGGAACGGGCCGACGTCGTCTGGCAGTCCTGGCAACAGCACCACGGCCTACCCGATGCGAAGCGGTATCTGCGAGTTGCCCAGAAGTGCCGCGTTCCTGCGCAGGCTGTGTGGCAGCTCGTACAGGAAGCCGAAGCCATCCAGCGGGACTACGCCTCAAGGGGGCGGGCCGAACCGGCGGTCGAGGGAGGGCACTGATGAGTGCCATCAAATTGACCCAGGAGGAACTCCAGGCGTTGGCGGGGCTCCCGAGCTTGGCGCTCCGTGTCTACATCCTCGGTATCCGACCGTATATGGATTACCGGACGGGCCTGGTCGGTGTGCAGCGGCGTATCAGCTGGCAATCACTGCGCGAAGCCTGCCATGTCGAGCCGCACCAGGGCCTGACCGGCACCGGCACACCGAGCAAATCCGCCGTAAGGCGCTCGGTGGATTGGCTGAACCGGTCGGGGTTAACGGTCGAGTGTACCCAAGGGAAGCGGCTCATCTTCCACTGTCCGTTGGCCCATACGGACTCGTCTGAGCGGGAAAAACCCGGCACAAACCCGACACAAACCCGGCATAGCGAACCCGACACAGATCCCGACAAGACCCGGCTCGCATGTGATGGGCAGTCGCGGTCTCAACCCGACAGGCATCCCGACCCTAACCCGACATCCCCGGTGCAGATCCAAGCCAACACACCTCCGGTATCCGGTGTCCGGAGAGAAGCTCCATTACACACCGAGGGGGCCTCTCGGTCGGGGGGCGCAGGGGTGTGTGAAGCTGGCCTTGCTGGGACGCTCTCGGCCTCCGCCCAGCACAGCGCCGATGCTCCCAAAGCCAATGACCGCGAGGTCTTTGAGCGGTTCTGGACGGCCTACCCGAGGAAGGTCAAACGGCGTGAGGCCTACGAAATCTTCCGCTCGCGCGGGCTGCGCTGGCAGATCGACGCCATCCTCAGCGACATCGCATGCAGGCAGTTAGAGGATCGGCGCTGGATCGGTGGCTATATCCCCAACCCAGGCAATTACCTACGGGAGGAACGCTGGAAAGAGGCCATCGAGCGTGGCCGAGGGTCCGGTGGAGCGGCTCCGCGCACCACGCTCGATGAGCATACGTCGCAGAAGAGCTACCAAGCCGAGGTTGATGTGTTCGCGGCTGCGGGCTTTGAAACGGACCCCGACTGGTAGGAGGGATTATGCAAAGCATCGCGCACGCTCTAAATAGCCACCATCGTGAGAAGCAGGAGTACTGCCCTGATCACGGCCAGTACACCGCCATCTACACCTGGCTGGGTGATCGCTGGGTCGGCGGGGGGTGTCCGCACTGCCTGGACGCGAAACGCCAGCGCCAGCGGCGGGAGGACATGGAGCAGAGACGTCAGCAGCGTACCCAGACGATGATCCGGTTGGCCGGCATCCCGGGGCGGTATCAAGATGCCTCGTTTGAGGCTTTTGACGCCGAAGCGGACGCAGCGGTTCGGGTGCGTGAAGCCTGCCGCCGCTATGCGGAGACCTTTCCCGAGCGCCTCCAGAATGGGACGAACCTCATCCTCTCTGGTGGGGTGGGTACCGGAAAGACCCACCTCGGTTGTGCTATCGCGCGCTATGTCATTGCTGCGCACCAGCGGCAGGCACGTTACGCCACCGTCTCCGACGCGGTGCGTCAGGTGCGCCGAACCTATGACCGGACGAGTGAGCAGACCGAGCAGGACGTGTTCGACTGGCTCGCTGGTTTGCCGCTGTTGGTCCTCGACGAGGTGGGCGCTCAGACCGGCTCCGAGCATGAGCGCATGGTGCTTTTTGAGATCTTCAACCGGCGGTACTCGGACATGCGGCCGACCGTCGTGATCTCGAACCTCGGATGCCAGGACTTGACGCAGATTCTAGGCGAGCGCGTCATCGATCGGCTGCTTGAGGACGGCACAGCTCTGGCCTTCACTTGGGCCAGCTACCGGAGCGGTAAACGGTGATAGGGGGGACGGGATGGCCTCTTCGAATGCCGAGAGACAACGAGCCTATCGTCAGCGTCATCTCAAGGGCCTTGATGAGGACGTCGAGATGCTGGAGCGCATCAACGCCATGGTCCACTTCAGGGCCAAGCTCAACCTTGAGCGCCTGGCCGTCCACCACGGCATGACCCAGCGCGCCGTGCTCGAGTGGGTCCTTGAGGAAGCCGTTGCGCACGTCCTGAATACCCTCGATGGACCGGCGCAGGATGCCTTCCTCGACCTCAAGCCCACGTTACGCAATAACGGTTCAGGCGAGCGTTGATGGATTGTGAAGCCTATAAATACGGGACCCATCCTGGTGTGGCGCAGCGGTGCAGGTCGTTCAGGCGCTATCCAAATCTGTGTAGGTGACGGCGTCATCAGGTCAGGCCGCGTCAGCACTAGATGTTGTGCGATAGGGTCACGCCGGCGGACGGCTACCCCGCTACAAGCCGCTGACACCCACACGATCCGCGAAGGGGCCGGGATGTGTCATATCCACAAGAGCTGCGGACAACCGCTTGGAGGTCCGCAGCACGATTTAGTGGCACACTCCCCGAAAGCGCGCACTGGCCGTGGCTCACTCAGTCACCGCGGCCTTGACCTGCACCGCGACCTTCGGACTGGCCATCGCCAGCTCCGCGGCGACTTTCCGCGCGACCCTCACCGCCCCGTGCGGCAGCATCGCCACCGCGCTGCCCGGCTTGGCCCTCACCCCGACCCTGGCCGGTAGCGTCCTCGGCGCGGGGGTCTCCTTCACCGCGACCCTCACCGCCCCTTCCGGCGGCATCGCCATCGCGCCGCCCGGCTTGGCCCTCACCCCGGCCCTGGCCAGTGGCATCCTCGGCATGAGCGCCACCCTCGCCGCGGCCCGACGCCTGCCGCTCTGAAGCGGCTTGTTGTCCGGCCTGCGAAGGCTCGGCATCATCCGACCCGGCGGTCAGTGCCGGCGCCGGCAGGCCGAAAGCCAACACCATGGCCAGTGCCATAAGCTTGGGGAATCGCCTACTGGGTCGTGTCATGACACATTCTCCTCTGGCTTGAAAATCGGTACCGCATGACCCGTCGGTCTCGACATGACTAAGGCCACAGGTGCGATTCTCTCTCCTCCGGGGACCGCCGTGGGATTAGCGCAGCACAAGATCTGCCAAGAAAGGTCAAGGACGCTATCCAGGGCGGCTGCATCGAGGCGCGCAGTAGAGACGGAAGCAAGGCAGAATGGAGGCCCATGGCACGCATCCTCATCGTCGACGATGACCCGGCTCTCCAGGAGCTGCTCGCGGAGTACCTGCAGGGAGAGGGCTTCGAGGTGGCGGCCGCCGAGGACGCCGGGCAGGCGGAGCAGCAGCTCGCCGCCGCGGCGCCGGCGGTCATCGTGCTGGATGTCATGCTCCCCGGCCGCAACGGCTTCGAGCTGCTCCGGGAGATACGCCGGGAGCACAGTGTACCGGTGCTCATGCTCACCGCCCGCGGCGATGATACGGATACGGTCGTAGGTCTGGAGCTCGGCGCCGACGACTACCTCGCCAAGCCCTGCAACCCCCGGGTTCTGCTCGCTCGCATCCGCGCCCTGCTGCGCCGCGCGCAGCCGCCCTCCTGCGAGGAGGCTTCGGTGCTGCGTGCCGGCGATCTCGAACTCGACTGGGGCCGACGGCAGCTCCTGTGCCAGGGTGAGCCCGTCACGCTCACCGGGGCGGAGATGGCCGTGCTCGCCGTGCTGCTGCGCCACGCCGGCGAGGTGGTCTCCCGCGAGCGCCTGAGCGAGGAAGCCCTGCACCGCCCCTTAGGGGCCTACGACCGCGCCATCGATACCCACATCAGCAATCTGCGCCGCAAGCTGGGACCACTGCCCGAGGGCGGGTCACGCATCATCAGCCGCCGTGGAGCGGGCTACCAGCTGATTCCTGCCGACGCTCCGGCTGGAGGAAACGCGAGATGAGCCGACTCTTCCTCAAGCTTTTCCTCTGGCTCTGGGTGGCGATGAGCGCTGTCGGCGGGGCCTTGGCGGCCGTCTACGCCCACTGGAGCGGCGCCGCCCTGCCCGAGGCGGCGGAACTGCAAGCGCACGCTGAAGAGCTGGAGGAGCTGGCGGCCGAGGCCCGCGATCGCGAGGTCCGCGCCTACCTGCGCGGCCTGCAGCGGGGGGAGGCGCCGCGGCTGCGGATCGTGCCGCAGGCGCCGGGCCTCTCTCCCCAGGGGCAGCGGCGCGGGCCCCACCCCCTGCAGGAGGCGCTCGAGGAGGCGGATCTGGACGGAGCGGCCTCCGGCTGGGTCGAAGGCCATCCCTACCGCGCGGTGTCCTTGGAGCTGGGCGACGGGCGGGAGCGGCACCTGGTAGCCGTGGGCTCCCCGGCGGGGCTGGCCGACCTGCCACCGGGGGTCGGCGCAGGGCTGGCCCTCGCCATCACAGCAGCCCTGGCGGCGCTGCTCGCCGCCCGGCTCAGCCAACGGGTACGACGCATTCGCCGGGCTAGCCAGCGCCTGGCCCAGGGCGATCTCTCCGCCCGCGCCGGGACCACCTCGGGCGGCGGGGACGAACTCCAGGCGCTCGCCGGAGACTTCAACCGCATGGCGGACCAGCTTGCCTACCTGATCGAGTCGCGCGGGCACTTGCTGCGGGATCTCTCCCACGAGTTGCGGTCGCCGTTGGCGCGGCTCCAGACCGCTTTGGAGCTGGCCCGTCAGCAGGACGGCGAGCGCCAGGCGGGCCATCTGGCACGCATGGAGCACGAGCTTGAGCACCTGGATCGCCTGATCGGGCAGATCCTGAGCCTGGCGAGGCTGGAGGCAGGGGCCGCGGAGATCACGCCCGAGCCGATCGACCTGCCCGGCCTGGTCGAGTCCATCGCGCGTGACGCCCGCTACGAGCTCCGCGGCGATCCAGACGAGGGGAGCGAGGGGCGCTCGGTGACTGTCGTCCCGGGCCCGGAGGCCACCGTGCAGGCGGATCGCTACTTGCTGCGTGCCGCGATCGAGAACGCCGTGCGCAACGCCCTGCAGCATACCCCGGAGGGCAGCGCCGTGACCGTGACCTGGGAGGTGGGGGGCGAGGGCGTCGCGATCCGGGTCCGCGACGAAGGCCCCGGGGTTCCTGAGGAGGAGCTGCAGCGGATCTTCGAGCCGTTCCGGCGCCTGGCTTCCGGCCGCCGCAGCGGGCACGGCCTCGGCCTGGCCATCACGTGCCATGCGGCTGAGACGCTCGGCGGCGTGGTGCATGCGCGCAACCGCGCTCCGCACGGCCTCGAGGTCGTCCTCCACCTTCCCAACCGGTGAGACTGGCGCAAAGTGCCCGATACGCTGAGAACATGAGGCCCGCAACTGCCTAGCGATGCTCCTTCCCGCCCGTGCCCTGATCGCCTTCCTTCGGGCCGCAGCAGATGTTTTGGGTAGGGACTAAGACTCGGCAGGGCCAGCATGGACGGGTTCTCATGGGTTGTTCACGATCAGTGGGGTGAGAGGTCGGAATCGTCGGAGCACGCAATTCGAGGGATCTCGATCTGGGTTTCCGGTTCTATGCCGATGGTCTCCGTCTGTTTGGGTGCGAGTTCCAGCGCGGCATCAACAGGCTCAGGGGGGCGGTATCCTTGTTCGCCTGGGGTCATCCGCTCGATCGCGATGATCTCTCCCTCGGCAATCCAGGCAATGTCCAACGGCGCGGATACGTTATGCATGTGAAAGCTCGGTCGGTGAGGCTCGGTCCAAATGAAGAGGACCCGTTCTGTGCTCAGCTGCTCCGGGCTTGCATGCTGGAACCCCTGGGCTCGAGCCGTCCGCGTGTTGGCGATTCGGACTTCGATAGGTTCTCCGCCGACTACAGCCATGGCCGTCGGTAAGTCCTCGACCCCGTACGAATCGGAAAAGGGGTCAAGGAGAAGCGTTAGGGCTAGGGCCAGGGGGACTAGGAGGGTCATGGTTGCATACCTCCTCGGGGCCAACGGTCAGGGATCCGCCTCAAGGGGTCAACCCCAAGAGTTTACACAGAATTCGCCGAGCCGCTGAGACTTGGCGGCCCTCCGTCTTTCAACCCGCGCGCTTAAGCGTTCCGCGCCAGGTGGCGCGCGCTCTTGCAGCCCGACATTGTAAGGTGCTTCACTGGCCAACATGTCAACGGACGACTGCGCGTGGAGCTCGCCACACCACCTACCCTTGGGGACGCCTCGAGGGTGTACCTCTCGGACCTGCCGTACGCAGAACCGCGGCCACGCGGGCCCCTAGGTGTCTTGCAAGCATTTCCGCCGCCCAGGCCGCCGTTTCGCTGAGCAACCCATTGTTATTGCACCGAACCGCTCAATTAATCTCTGCGCGCGTCTTGGCGCAGCCGGAAATACAGAATTACGCCTGATCGGGATACACAGAATCTGTCGATACCACTGTTGGGCGCTGGGAGAATAGTGAATATCAAATGACATTGCTGAATGAAGAATCTGCTAAGCGGTTGGAGCGCATGCGCATCGAGGGTGACCCGAAGTACGTTTGGCCTGAGGGCTGCTACGGCTCAGCACTTGGTTGGCTAGTCTTTGTAGGCCCGAGTCCTGGCGGTGGCGAAAGGGTAACCCCAAATCGAGCGCGAGTTATGGACAGCGGAGCACCGCTATGGGATACGCCGTTCTTAGAACCATTCAGTGAGTGGAGCGCTGGCTTCAGAGCATCGCTAAAGCCACTCGTTGAAACCATTGTTGGGTTGTCCCTAGCGGCTGGCGGATCCAAACTATATACTTTTGTGAATTTTCATTGGCAGCAAAACCCAGATGCTGCCTCTGTTCCCGCGGACCGAATGCAAAGTGGTGCATCATCGGTTTTGAAAGTACTAGTGCAGATACGCCCACGCGTCATTGTCGCAATGGAGCAACAATCCTTCGATTTACTCATTCGCACGCTTAAAGATGCCGGATACACAATATCTTGTCCGGATGTATCCGCTTTTATCGAAATTAACGAAAAAGGGCGCGCTCATAGGTCTATGCAGGGTTGTCGAATTGACGGCGAAGGCCCACTTTCACAAGTCCTTGTGGTCCGTTCACCTCAGCATCCCGCACGAATGTACAACGTGCCCTATGCATATCGGTGCGCACAGGCTATACGAACGTTTATAGATCAGTTGCTTGCTGGTAAATCGAAGGTCATCGTGCAAGAACGTGCCCAACAAGTCACTGCAGCCGACTATCAACCCGCTACGCGGGCTGACGACGGCTGAGTGAAGGCGTTAGGCGAAAAGAGACGATATACGGCAATCCCCGGCAACGGCAATCAAAAGGAGAACGGTATATGCCAACTCTGAACCCATACCGCTTGTTCATTAGCCACGCGTGGAAATACGGGGAACGCTACGAGAGTATGATTAAACTTCTCGATAACGCGAACAATTTTGCGTACATCAACTACTCGATTCCGGAGGACAAGAAATTCGACCGAATGAACAAAGAGCAGCTCAAGGAAGAGCTACGGCAGCAAATTCGACCAGCGCAGGTCGTGGTAATTATTGCTGGCATGTATGTCGCGCACAGCGATTGGATTCAGTTCGAGATAAACGTTGCGAGTGCGTTAGATAAGCCGATATTGGGTGTACGCCAGCGCGGTGGACAACGAGTACCTGATGCGGTCAGATCGGCCGCGGACGAACTGGTGAACTGGAATACCGGCTCAATCGTCCAGGCGATACGCAGGCTGCGGTAGCCATGGACAAAGGCAATTACCCGGCGCTGTACTTGGACGCTGACAAGGCCTCCAATACGGCACAAAGCAAGTACCTGAATCTCGTGCGGGCAGAATATACCCTGCTGTTCCTTGCTGCAGTCCTGGGACTCCAGTGGTATACCAGTGCGTACTACGATGTTGGTTATGCCCTCGTATTCGTGCTCGCCGCGACAATGCTCGTGGTTCGTTCATTCAAGAAGCCTGAGCAAACATGGTATCGATGCCGAGCTCTTGCGGAGTCGGTCAAGACATCCACGTGGCGCTATATGATGCGGGCCGACCCGTTCCTCGACGCCGAGAGTATCCAAGAGCCGAGAGCGGAATTTCGGAATTATTTGCGGGAGATCTTGAAGGCTAACCGAGAAGTCGGTGAAGAATTAGCGTCTGGTTCCTCAGCCGAAGATCAAGTGACTCACGCGATGGATCAGGTTCGGAAAAGGGGAATCGAAGAGCGCAAGCAGTATTACAAGGAATATCGGATACAGGAGCAAAGAGATTGGTATAACCGACGTGCGAGAGATAACAAGAAGGCATTTCGACGTTGGGTCGGGGTGACTTTGATCGTTTATGTCATAGCAATACTCACCGTGCTGATACGTATCACCCAGCCCGGTTGGGAGCATGCGCCGACCGATCCGCTAATCGTGCTCGCAGCGTCTTTGATCGGCTGGATGCAGATTAGGAAGTTCAGCGAACTTGCGTCGTCGTATACGCTCACGGCACACGAAATTGGGATTACGCTCAATAGACTGTATGAGGTCGAGACGGAAAATGACTTTTCGGAGTTCGTTAATGAGTCAGAACTGGCGTTCTCTCGAGAGCATACTCAGTGGGTAGCGAGGCAGCATGAGTAGCTGGTTCCTAACTAGTGGCTTGAGGCGACGCTCGCAAGGCTCGCGCGCCTCAGCCTGTCGTTGAGGTCATATGAAAATAATCGCTGTTTGCCTATTGACGTTCGTGTGCTCCGTTGTGGTCGCGCAAGACGAGATCTCGCTTTTCGACGGAGAAGGCCGTGCGGCCGCGTACATCGTCGCCGACGATGATCTGACTATCTATCTATGGTCAGGCGAACCCGTCGCATACCTTGTCCGAGACAGCGGTCGTGACTTTCATGTCTACGGATTCAATGGAAATCACCTAGGTTGGTTTGTAGATGGAATCGTTCGTGGTCACGAGGGCGATGCAGCGTGTGCAGTAGAAAGCGTTTTCTCAAATCCGCAGCCTGAACCGGTCAAGAGTGTGAAGTCGCTAAAGCCGCTCAAAAGTTTGAAAGAACTAGCTCCACTGCGCCCGCTCTTTTCGCAACAATGGGGAGAGTTACCGTGTCGTTCGTTCCTCAAGCAAGGCGAACCGTGAGTTCTCAGAAAATGACCTCTAACACTGCGCTCCAGCCGACCGACTACAGCGGGCTTTGCCCGCTTACGCTGTCGGCTGAGCTTCGAGGTTGGGCGGCATTACGATGAATACGATATCCTAAGATATAGGAGCTCGACCTGGTGGATATCGAAGAAGCAATGAAGCAGGCACTGCTGGATATTCGCAAGGACTGGCTTAAGGCCGATACCAGTATCAGTGGCGGGCAGTTGCACTCGCAGCTCAGTAGTGACTGGATCGATAATCTAGCCGGGCTGCTTAGAAGCGAGTACACCCAGGGCCCCTTCGCGAATCGTGTGGGTGTCAGCGGCTTGTAGCGGGGTAGCCGTCCGCCGGCGTGACCCTATCGCACAACATCTAGTGCTGACGCGGCCTGACCTGATGAAGGTGTCACCCACACAGAGTTGGATAGCCCCAGTTAGGTGTGTAGGTCAAAGCCTTCCTGATGGGCGATAATCAAGAGCCGTTTGTAGATTGCTTCAGCTTTCTTTTGGACTTCAGCTGGGTCGCCGGGGGTGTTAGTCTTCATCGCCCCCCCATTGCTGTCGGGTGAGTAGTATAGAGCCAACAGCAGGGTCGCCTCCGCGGCAATCTCAGCCGCGATCTGGTTGCCCGTTGGTCGGTCAGTAGACGGGTTTGTTGAGTCATTTGAAATAGGGGTCGTCATGACGTTCCTCAACGGGTTAGGAATCTATTTCCGATCCTCAACGAAAAAATACCGGAGACCTAGAGGCTTAAGACGTAGAAGACGCTGAAGAGCTGAAGGCGGCCCAAGGTGGTGCGGTCTTCAACCATTGCGAGGCGTTCACTTCCGCATCCGCTGCGCCGTTAGCGTCTGGGGTCTGCGTTCTCTGCGAGGCACGCTGGCCCTTTTTGCATTGTAATCCCTTACTCGGGAGGGGGTGGGCTTTCAGGTGCCTTAGCGCGCAAGGGTATCACCCCGCTGACCCTTTGACCCGTTTAAGAATTTCATCCCCGGGTAGGCCCCGTACCGTTCCGTCTCCCTTCCATTCCGCTCACCTTTTATAAGCTTGTGGCCTTTCACGGCCTGTCGCCCACGCGCACAGCCAGAAGTCTCGTCAGGGGATTCTGCTTTTTGGCGACATTCTGCGGTGCTCTCTCGGCACGCTGAACCACGCAGGTACGGGCAAGAGGAGGGGCCAGCAGATGCGTGCCGTCCTTTTCGCAACGCTACTCACGATCGCTGGGCCGAGCATAGCCGGAGAACAGGTGGGGCGCTACTCCAGTCTGGACCCTGATCCTATGGATGCGGAGCTGGAGCCGCTCAAGACCAGCGTCCAGGTCGTCTTTCCACAGGAGGTGACGACCGTCGGGGATGCCCTGGAGCATCTTCTTGAGCCGAGCGGCTACGAGTTCCTGGAGCTGGCGGCAACGTCCGTATTGACCAGTCGCCCGCTGCCCGAGGCCCACCGGGAGCTCGGGCCTATGCCCTTGCAGGAGGCCCTCAAGACCCTCGCTGGTGCTCCCTGGCGACTTCTTACCGACCCGGTCGCGCGCGCGGTGACCTATGAACCGAAGCCGCCGTACCGGGAGGGGGCGGAGGCCAATGCGGAGCGGCTCGCGGCCGATCGGGACGACCCGGAGGAACCGGGGACCCTCGGGCCAATTGCCCGCGGCGCCAGCCTCTACCAGATCGCGGCTCATGTCGCGCCAAGGCATCCGAAGGTGGCGAGCCAGGCCCTCTACGAGGCCAACCCCCAGGCCTTCATCGGCGGCGACCCGAATCTGCTGATGGCCGGCGCCAAGCTGGAGATCCCCGACACCGAGGAGATCGAGGCCGGCGATCCGGATGAGGCTGAGTCGTGGTTTGACGAGGTGACCCAATGAGCCGGCGAAAGCAAACCCAGCGGCAACACCCCGATACTTCCGAAGGCGAGCGCCAGACCGACGCGCAGGCGGGCGAGCCGCACGAGGCATCCGCGGGCCCCAGGAGCGTCGAGACCCCGGATCCTGGTTCGCCCGATGAACCCGACCACGGAGCGGACCTCGAGGCATCCATCTTCGGTGATGGCGCAAGCGAGGAAGGCCAGGAACACCAGGCAGCCGCGACCGGCACCGGCGCTCGCCTCAAACGCTTCGCCCTCCCTGGCGCAGGTGTTCTCGTCGTGCTCGTCGTCCTTGGAGCCGTGCTCGGCGCCGGTGGGGACGACGAGGAGGATACCGCGCCGGCCCCGGAGCTGGCCCAGGTTGCGCAGCGTGTCCAGGCCCTGGAGCAGGAGCTCGAGAATCAGCTGCAGGAGGTGGCGGCGGAGCAGGAACAGGCAATCGATGCCTTGGAGCAGGCTCAGGAGTCCGGGCTGCAGGAAATCGAGCAGGCCCTGGCTGCGCATGAGGAGGCACTGACAGGGCTGCCGTCGGTCGATCGCGTCGCTCAACTGGAGCAGCAAACCGGGGACCTGGCCGCAGAGCTCGAGGCCCTGGAGCAACAGATCCCCGGGGTCAGCGAGGACCGGCTCGACGCGCTGGATGAGCGGCTCACCACCCTGGAGGAGGCACCGGAGAACCCGAGGCTCGAGGATGCCCGTCTACTCGGCTTCGAGCATTGGGCCGGGTCCGCACTGGTCATCCTGGCCCATGACGGAGAGACCGGGCGCTATCGCTCCGGCGAGGCCGTGGGCGAGACGAGTTGGCGGGTGAGCTCGGTCGATCCAGAGGCCGAGGTCGCGGTCCTGCGCCACCAGGACGGCACCCTGCATGCGCTGCAAGTCGAGGAGGCTGGCCCATGAGGTGGTTCCATCCGACAGGGGCCCTGCTGGCAGGGCTGATCGTGATGGCGGGCTGTTCCAGCACGCCGTCTTCGCCCGAACAGGCGTCCGAAAAGCCGAAGGCCGAGGAGGGGGAAGCGAGCGAGTCGGCTGACAAGCAGCGCGCCGAGGGGGATGACGCAGAGGCATCCCCGGAGCCTTCCTGCGAGGAGGTCCTCGAGGGGCGCCGCCAGGTGTGGGCGGATCTCTCGCGCGCTCCCGAGCAGATCATCTACTACATCGGAGGTGAACGGTGCGAGCCCGAACGCTAGCCAGCGCCCTCATCCTCGCCTTGGCCCCGACCTACGCGGTGGCCGGGGATGACGGGTTCTCGCTGCCCGTGCCGGAGTTCACGACCGATCCCGAGACTGAGCAGCGCCCGGAGGGCGCTTCGGAGGATGGATCCGGTGCCAGCGGAGCGGCTCAGCAGCAGGACGGTGAGGCGCCTGGCGTAGACGGTCCGGAGCCGGGCAGCGATGCCGCCGGAACGGTTGCGACCCCGAAAAAGCGGGCCGCTCAGGATGGTGCCGCGCCGGAGCGTGTGGTCTGGGATGGCACCCCGATCCGGGTCATCCTGCCGGTCGATGGGGAGCGGATCGTGCGCCTGCCGGCCGATCAGGCCCGGGTCGGCGTGCCGCCGGCTCTCGAAGATCGTCTGCGTGTCCTTTCCCGCGAAGGCGTGCTCTATCTCCAGCCGACCGAAGCCTTCGAGGCGACACGGGTGCTGGTCGAGGAGCCGCACACCGGACGGTCCTTCATGCTCGATCTGGAGGCGCGTGAGGATGGGCCGCGCCGTGAGCTGATCGTCCACGGCGAGGAGCGTGAGGCGGCAGCTGACCCCGAGGGGCCTTCCGAGGCGGAGTCCGCCGATGGGCAAGCGCCGGTCCTGGACTACGTCACGCTCACACGCTACGCCGCACAGAACCTCTACGCACCTGATCGACTCAGGCCCGGGCATCCCGGGATCCGCTCGGTGGGCGTTGAGGATGGGACTGTCGCCCTGGTCCGTGGCGCTCACGTCGAAGCCGAACCGGTCGCCGCCTGGCGTGGGGGTGGGTACCACGTCACGGCGGTCCGGCTGACCAACCAGACCCGTGAGCCGGTCCTGCTCGACCCCCGGGCCCTGCGCGGGGACTGGCTCGCGGCGACCTTCCAACACGC